>WFVK01000384.1 GCA_015491705.1 Nitrospirota bacterium
CTGAATAGCCTCCTTGTATTTTTTTGTCTCAACATAGAGCCTTCCAAGATAGTATCTCGCCATTACATTGGATTCATCAACTGCGATTACCTTCTCCAGAATTCCGATTGCCTTGCCGACCTCTTTGTTGAGTGTATAGATGTAGGCAAGGTGAATGTAGTTCTGTGTCCCTTCGGGATTAATCTCTATCAGTTTTCTGTACAGGGAGATCGCCTTTTCATAGTTTTTCCGGCTGCTGTAGATTTTTGCCAGCAGTGATAAGACAGGTTCATATTCCGGGGATTTGCGTATCACTTCTTCCGCGATTTCAAGTGCTTCATCTGTCTTTTGCATCTTCAGATACACATTGCTGAGCTCGGTCATCAGGTAAGGCGACTCCGGGTCTTCCAGCAGGGCCAGTTTCAGGCGCTCTGACGCCTCCTCCCAGTTGCCCGATAATTCGGCTTCAACTGCAAGAATATACTGATAGTCGGATTTCTCGGAATACCCGGGCCGCTGCACTATTTTTTTGGACAAGGCGCACGAAGATATGAAAAACGATGTGACCAACAGGATTATCCATAAGAATTTACTATCCATCAGATTATTATGTCACAAAGAAAAAGTATTGACAATAATGCCTGTGCCGGCCTGTATTGCCAAATGCAGAGCGTACATGCTAAATTTATTGATAAAATTTTTTTGAATGAGCTGCGGTTTTTGACGTGTTCATGCTGTTGCATAAACGGGCAATGGCAGTCCCGCGGGCAACCCTGTTTGAGGTTCAGGGGTTTAAGGGTTTTAAGGTGAGGGGGTACTTTAATATGCCGTGCGGAATATTTCCTTAATATATTGCAGATAAAGCTTTTCCGTCAGCCTCTGCCGCCGTGGGCGATGGTTTTATGCAACTGTAAGGTTGGGGGTCAGGCGCGGGAACTTTGTTTTGTACTGAATGAAAAACATCTTTGAAAAATTCAGCAGCACCGGCATCCTCGTTGTCGGAGACCTCATGATCGACCGGTATGTCTGGGGCCGGGTGAAAAGAATTTCCCCTGAGGCCCCCGTGCCTGTTGTGGAGGTTACAGAGGAAAACCTGCTTCTGGGCGGTGCCGCCAATGTTGCAAACAATGTGCTGTCCCTCGGCGGCAGGGTCTTTATCACAGGAGCCGTGGGCGCGGACGAAACAGGGAAGATACTGATAAACAAGTTCAGGGAGAAGGGGCTCGGCACGGATGGAATCATTCTGGACGGCAGCAGGCCCACAACAGTGAAGACGAGGGTCATCGCCCACAGCCAGCAGGTAGTGCGGTTTGACAGGGAAGTTAAATCCGACATCAGCCGCTCGACATTATCCTCGATTCTCGATTACGTGAAAGACTGCCTTCCGGAAATCAAAGGGATAATTATCTCCGATTACTGCAAGGGCCTGATAACCAGGACACTTATAAGGAAAATTCTTGAAATCGCGGGCCCGGACGTGTTTATCGCGGTTGATCCGAAAATAGGCCATTTTGATTATTACAGGGGGGCAAGCCTTATAACTCCTAATATCAACGAGGCGTCTTACGGCTCTGGCATTGATATAACCGATGAGAAAAGCCTGTTTGCCGCGGGCAGGGTGCTGCTTGCAAGACTCCAGGGCAAGGCAGTGATAATAACAAGGGGCGACGAAGGTATGACACTTTTTGAAAAAAGCGGCAAGGTCACGAATATACCGACGTGTGCGCGTGAGATATATGATGTAAGCGGCGCAGGGGACACCGTGATCGCGGCCCTGACCCTCTGCCACGCGGCGGGCGCCAGCCTGAAGGACGCCGCTGTACTGGCCAATCATGCTGCAGGCGTGGTTGTAGGCAAGATCGGCACCGCCGTTGCAACACGGCAGGAGATAATAAAGAGCATGAAATCGTGCAAACCGCGTAAAAATAAACCTTAACGTTGCATAAACGGGCAGCGATATTTTCATGCCACTGTAAGGTAAAAAATGATAACGAGGTAAGAGAATGAGACTATCGGAAAGAACAAAGGCCATCAAGCCGTCACCCACCCTGTCGATGAATGCAAAGGCAAAGGCGCTGAAGGCCGCGGGAGAGGACATAACGAATTTCGGCGTCGGCGAGCCGGACTTCGACACACCTGAAAATATCAAGGAGGCCGCCATAAAGGCGCTCAGGGACGGCTTTACCAAATACACCCCTGTAGGGGGCATTGACGAGCTGAAAGCCGCTATAATCGAGAAATTCAGGAAAGACAATAATCTCCATTATGAAAAGGATGAGATACTGGTTTCCTGCGGGGCAAAGCACAGTCTTTATAATATCGCAGAGGCCCTTTTCGGCCCGGGCGATGAGGTCATAATTCCTGCGCCCTACTGGGTGACCTATCCGGACCAGGTGCTTTTAAACGACGCTGTGCCTGTCATAGTCCCCACCCGCGAGGAAAATTCCTTTATGGTGGAGCCGGAATTACTCAGTGAGAATCTTTCGGACAGGACAAAGGCGCTGATACTCAACAGCCCCTCCAATCCAACGGGGCTGGCTTATGACAGGGCAAGCCTTGAAAGAATAGCGGAGATGGCGGTGAAGCACGACTTTTACATTATATCCGACGAGATTTATGAAAAGCTCGTCTACGAGGGATTCAGGCACGTGAGCATCGCATCCCTCGGTGATGAAATAAAGCAGAGGACCGTCGTGGTAAACGGCCTTTCCAAGTCACATTCCATGACAGGCTGGAGGATCGGCTTCACCGCAGGCCCGAAGGATATCACCGCTGCCATGACCAATATCCAGAGCCAGTCGACGTCAAACGCGAATTCAATAGCACAGAAGGCCGCTGTCGAGGCACTGACAGGCCGGCAGGATTTTCTGCCGCGGATGCTGTCGGAATTCGATAAAAGAAGGACATACATGGTTCAGCGTCTCAATTCCATCGAGGGTGTCTCGTGCAGGACACCGGTCGGCGCCTTCTATGCATTTCCGAACGTCTCGTTCTACTTCGGCAGGAAGTTCAACGGTAATCCCGTAAACAACTCTCTGGAGCTGTCGACGTACCTCCTTGAAGAGGCAAAGGTCGCCGTGGTGCCGGGGTCGGCCTTTGGTGATGATAAATTCATAAGACTTTCATATGCGACCTCAATGGAGAATATCACAAAGGGGCTGGACAGGATTGAAAAGGCCCTGTCGGTTCTCGCGTAACGGCATTATTCATATAGAAAAAAATTTCACTTAAAGGTATTATATAATAGTATTTTCCATCAAGGGGGTTTAAGTGCATAAACATATGAAGGTGGAGGGATTGCTGTTTGATCCGAGAAGCAATATGTATATCCTGCTTTTAAAGGAAGTCAACGGCAGCGACACACTGCCTATATGGATCGGCAAGCCCGAAGCGGATTCCATAGCCCTGGCGCTTGGAAAGATCGTCACGCCCCGCCCCCTGACCCATGATCTCATCAAGAATGTAATAACCGGCGTTAAAATGAAAGTAACCAAAGTCGTTATCACCGAGATAGTAGACAATACATACTATGCAGGCATCTATATCGACAAGGGGGACGGGCTGGAAATTCCCATCGACTCAAGGCCCAGCGACGCAATTGCGGTGGCGATAAGGATAAATGCGCCGATCTTTGTGGATGAAAGCGTTATTGAGCACAGAAACAACGACGAGCTGGAAGACTGGCTGAAAAAGCTGAAACCCGAAGATTTCGGAAACGTCATGTAATAATGCGCAACCTTTGAACACAGTGTGCTGACAAGAACCGAAGGGATAATTCTCAAAACACAGAAATACGGCGAAGCCGACCTCATAGTAACCTGCCTCACCCCTGACACGGGAATAATCAAGGCCTTTGCGAAAAGCTCCAGGAAAACGAGGAGCAGGTTCGGAAGCAGCCTTGAACCCCTGACACATGCAGGGATATCCCTGTGGGGGAGGGAGCAGTCCAAGATGCATAAAATCACCCAGGCCGACATTATCAATTCCTTCCACAGCTTAAGGGAGAGCTATTATGATTTTGTAAACATATCAAAGCTTGCCGAGATATTGATATCCATGATGCCGGAAGGAATTCCCAGCCGGAGGCTGTTTTCTTTTTTCCTTGATATACTGAGGTTCATGAAATCATCCGGGCCGCAGCAGCATAGGGAGGCGCTGTATCTTATTGCCCGTATCCGCCTGCTGGCGGTGATCGGATGCGCCCCCCGGTTAAGCGGCTGCGGCAGGTGCGGCGCAAAAAGCCTTGACTTCTACCCTGACTCGGGCACCACGCTCTGCCGCAGGTGCGCCGGGGCCCCGGACAGGGCCGGCAGACCGTTTATGCGCATCGGCAACAGGACGGTTCGCTTCTATGCGCACAGCATAGAGTGGCCCATGAGCCTCTCGAACCGCCTCAGGCCCGACGGCCGGACACTGTCCGAACTCTCAGGGCTGGTAGACAGTCATCTCAAGCACCTCCTGTCCGGGCAACTCCGGTCATCGGGATTCCCTGAAGCAGTTTCTCCCGGAAACAGGCATGCCTTTGCCGGGGGGTGATCAGTGCGGAAGGGGTACAGAATTATTTACAGATAAGGAGACCGGTAAAAATGTGTGAGACAAACGCATATATTGAAAAAGACGGCAGTGAAGAACTCTACCTTGAAAACGTGGACATACTGAAACCCGAAGACGGCAAAATCTTCATGAGAAACATCTTCGGCGAGCAGAAGCTTTTTGAAGGCTCGATAAAGGAAATATCACTGTCCAGTCACAGGATAGTTCTGAAGAAGCAACAGGGGTGAGGGATTAAGGGGTTAACCCGCGATCCGCAGGGAAATATGCAATTCGTGCGCATCATCGTCCAGGGGCCCGGCGATGCCTTCTTCAACATGGCCCTTGACGAGGCCATATCAGAGGCTGTAAGGCGAAAGCTTTCACCCCCTACACTCAGGCTCTACGAATGGAGCAGGCCGTCCCTGAGCATCGGATACTTCCAGAGGACCTCGGACATAGACGTCGGCTACTGCAGAAAGATGGGCTATCCTGTGGTAAGAAGGCTGACCGGGGGCAGGGCGGTACTGCATGACTCCGAGCTTACATACAGCTTTGCAGCATCAGCGGATTTTACCGTGTTCAGGGGCAGCCTGCGTGAAGACTATATGAGCATCAGCAGGGCGCTCGTCCTGATGCTCAGGCTCAACGGCATAGACGCAGAAGCGTCATTTGAAAGGCGGGGGAATGCAGGCCGCAGGAGCCCAGCGTGTTTCAGGGCGCTGTCTTACGGCGAAATAACCGCACGCGGCAGGAAAATCATAGGCAGCGCCCAGAGGCGATATCCCGACGGGTTCATGCAGCACGGCTCTGTCCTGCTGAGTTTTGATGCAAGGCAACTGTGCAATGTAACAGGGCATGATGAAGAAGACTTCAGGGGAATCGGGGCGCTCAGGGATTATGCTCCCGGCATAAGCATTAATGACCTGAAAAATTCATTCAAAGAGGCCTTCGGCAAAGAGCTCGGCGTGAAGATGATCTCCGATGACCCCGCGGAATTCGAGATGGATACTGCAAAAGAACTCGAGAAGAACAAATATTCCTCAGGACGATGGAATTTCAGGCGGTGAAAGAGACGGCGGCGCAGCCCCGTAATTCGTGCCCTTTTTGTAATAAACAATAAGGCAGGCCCACATCACCACCATGAGGTAAGCCTGAAACACGATGTCCATGAGCGACAGTGCGATCTCCATCGCGGGTGCGAGCACGGGAATCATTCTGAATGGCAATCCCAGGACAAAAAAGGCAAGGGCAGCCGCAAACATCCCGGCAATCAGTATTATATAAAAGAGAAATGCCCCCGGCTTTCTCTTTAAAAAGACAAAGACACTCTTTACTGAATCAATCGCACCCTTCCCCTCCATGACCGAGGCGACAATGCAATAGACGCTGAAGACGGTGCCCGCAATCAGGACTATTATGGTAAAGACCGTGATCGACACCAGCGCAAATGACCGGAAAAACACCTCGATGGTTCTTTCCCCTCCTGCAAAGGCCTGCGCTGAAGCGGCGATTATTCCTCCGGCTACAGCAAGAAGAGCAAGCACTATTGCGAGACATACAAACAGGAGTGAGACCAGCCACAACAGCCGGAAGAAATTGCCGTTGGCCTCCCTGAAAAAAGACCGGAGGCTGAACCTGTAATGCACATCGAGGGCCGCGTTTTTCAATACCCCGAGGATCCCGCTTAATGCATACAGGAGCAGCGCGGAAGCAAATGTCAGGTAAAAAATCAACGCCGCTCCCACAAGAAGGACAAGGCCGAGGTATCTCGAGACAAACCCCAATGGATTATCAAGGAGGGAGGGCAGCAGGTCACTTGCCTGCGTTATGTCAAGGCCCATGTAGGCCGCGGCGACTGCCAGCGGGACCCCCATGAAGACAAAGAAACCGAAAACGTTGATGATGGTAACGGCGATGCGGAGAAGGACGAGATGCAGATTCCTGTTGGCGAGATTAAAGCCTTCCCTGATACATTCGATCATCATAATGAAAAACGCCTTTCGCAATGGCCTATTTTAGATAGGGACATGGTAAAAGTCAATTTCACTTGAATTTCCCCCTGCATTACCTTTAAAATCTTGCATATGAATATCCTTGATGACATCCTCAGGAATAAAAAGGAAGAACTGAAACTCACAAAACACAGGATCCCGCTGTCTGAATTAAAGGCCCGTATACGTGATATGGATGACGTAATGCCTTTCAGGGCCGCTGTCAGGAGAGAGCGGCAGGGACCTGTAAAGCTCATAGCGGAAGTTAAGAAGGCCTCCCCGTCAAAAGGCATCATAAGGGAAGATTTTGACCTTTCGGCGATCGTCTCTGTTTATGACAGGTCAAATGCAGCGGCAATCTCTGTTCTCACGGAAGAGCGTTTCTTCGGCGGCAGGCTTGAATATCTCGGGGAGGCAAGACGCTTGACCCTGAAGCCCCTCCTCAGGAAGGATTTTATCTTCGACGAGTACCAGATTTACGAGACAAGGGCAAACCATGCAGACGCCGTCCTGCTGATAGCCGCGGCGCTTGAAAGATCGCAACTGTGCGACCTCTACGCACTGGCGGCCGAGCTTTCACTGGATTGCCTCGTGGAAATCCGCAGCCTGAAGGAGCTCGACGCAGCCCTCTACTGCGGGGCCTCAATCATAGGGATAAACAACAGGGATCTCGGGACCCTCGACATAAGCCTGAAGACGACATTTGATTTTCTGAAGGATATCCCTGATGACAGAGTCGTGGTAAGCGAAAGCGGCATAAATACGAGGGCGGATGTGGAGGCGCTGGAGTCGACAAGGACGGATGCCGTGCTTGTGGGCACCGCCATCATGAGGGCGCCGGATATCGGGGCCAGGATCAGGGAACTGACGGGACAACAATGAAAAAATCCATAGAAAAGGCCGCTGTACTGATTGAGTCTCTGCCCTATATCAGGCGTTTTTCCGGCAAGACCTTTGTCATCAAATACGGCGGTGCGGCCATGGTTGATGACAAACTGAAGGATACCTTTGCCAGTGACATAGTGCTGCTGAACTTTATCGGGATCAAACCGGTAATAGTGCACGGCGGCGGCCCGAAGATAAACACGATCATGGAAAAAATGGGCAAAAAACCGGCGTTTGTCCAGGGACAGCGGATCACGGATGAAGAGACAGTCGATATTGTCGAGATGGTTCTGGGCGGGCTTGTCAACAAGCAGATCGTCAGTCAGATCAACAGGCACGGAGGGTCTGCAGTCGGCCTGAGCGGCAAGGACGGCAATCTTATAAAGGCCAGGAAAAAGGGCATCAGGAAGCTCTCGCCCGAGACAGGCGTGCCCGAGATAATCGACCTCGGTCTCGTCGGAGAGGTGGAAAAGATCAACCCCAGCATACTCATCTCAATGGATGAGGGCGGTTTCATACCGGTGATCGCCCCTATAACCGCGGGACAGAAGAGCAGGACCCTCAACATCAATGCAGACTACGTGGCAGGAGCGATTGCATCCGCACTAAAGGCGGAAAAACTGATACTGCTGACCGATGTGGAAGGCATCAAGTCGAAAAACGGCAGGTTAATCCCGACGCTGAACCTGAAAAAACTCGCGGGCCTCATTTCAGACGGAACAATAGCCGGAGGCATGCTCCCCAAGGTCCAGGCGTGCCGGAACGCCCTTGAGGGAGGCGTAGGCAAGACGCACATAATAGACGGTCGCACGCCCCACGCCCTCCTGCTGGAGATATTTACTGAAGAGGGAATAGGGACGGAGATAGTGAAGTAGCACTCCCCGAAAGGCTGCATGGACGGGAGGTGCTGTTACTGCACGGCCCTTTCCGCTATTTCGTACTTTTTTATCTTGTATCCTATCTGCCTCGGTGTGATGCCGAGCAGGCGCGCTGCCCGGGCCTGTACCCATCCGGTTTTTTCAAGGGCGTCAAGGATGTTCGCCTTTTCAATCTCCTCGACATTGGTTATCAGTGACGCTGATTTGTCAGGGGTCTTCAGGCGGCGTATACTCAGCGAGACCGGCAGATCCGCGGCAGTGATCCTGTCCGAGGCGGACATGATGACCAGCCTCTCAATGGTGTTTTCAAGCTCTCTCACGTTGCCGGGCCAGTTGTAGTTCAGAAATATCCGGAGGGCGTTTTTGTCAAAGACAACCGAACGGTTGTTTTCCCTGTTGAACTTCTCCAGGAAGTAATCAATGAGTATGGGTATGTCTTCCCCCCTTTCCCTTAAAGGCGGCAGGAAGAGTGGTATCACATTGAGCCTGTAATAGAGGTCTTCCCTGAATTTCCCCTGTGATACCAGGTGCTCCAGGTTCCTGCTTGTGGCCGTGATGATCCTTACATCCACCTTGATGGTCTTTTCACTGCCCACGCGTTCAAATTCCCTTTCCTGCAGCACACGCAGTATCTTCGGCTGAAGCGTTGTCGGGAGGTCTCCTATCTCATCGAGGAAGATGGTGCCCTTGTGGGCGAGCTCGAACTTGCCTTTCCTTGATGAGACCGCGCCTGTGAAAGCGCCTTTTTCATGGCCGAAGAGTTCGGACTCCAGAAGACCCTCGGGGATCGAGGCGCAGTTGAATTTGACGAACGGGCCCTTGCTCCTGGGGCTCATGTAATGAATGGCCTTGGCCACGAGCTCTTTGCCGGTTCCGCTTTCACCGCGCAGGAGCACGGTTGCCTTTGACGGGGCCACGCGGTGAACCGCCTCAAAGACCTCCTGCATCCTGTCGGACTGGCCGATGATGTTCTCTATCCTGTATTTGCCTTTCAACTCCCTCTTCAGATTCTCCTTCTCCTTCTCCACCTTCTCATAACTCTCCCACAGCTTCACAAACTGAGCTATCAATGATGAAACAATCTCCAGGACCCTGAGGTCGTCATCAACCCCGCCGAGCTCTTTTGAATAAATCCTGTCCACACTCAATACCCCGAGCACTTCGTTTTTAAACTGTATCGGCACACACAGGAAAGATATGCCGTCTTTCTCGGGCCTTGAACCCGTCCTGTTGAGAAACAGGGGTTCCTTGCCGATATTCGGGATTACCATGGGCGTCTTTTTCTCAAGCACACGGCCTACAATGCCTTCTCCGATCCGGTATTTCCCCCTCTCTATATTGTGCTTGGCGAGCCCGTGGGCAGCGACAATGCGCAGCTCGCCTGATGAGCGGTCGAGCAGGAAGACACAGCCCCTCTGCATCTCAAGGAGACTGCCGAGAGTCGACATCACTGAAGAGAGGTTCTTGTCAAGATTAAACGAAGTTGTAAGCACCTTGCTTACTTCAAGGATTGCGGTAAGCTCCCTGTTTTTACGCACCACAAGGCTTGTTTTCTGCACAGAGGATTTCATATTTCAATAAGCACGGGAATTCTTCCTGTTGTTTGCGGCAGTACAGGGGAACCTCCTGCACGCCAGCAGAAATATTAACATCACGTGCGGCCCCATATCAACAGTATATTTCCCCCTGGCACCCCCTTTTTTCTTAATCATTGTTAATTTATGGCTGAAACGTTATAATTATAAGTGGTAGTATTAGCCCGGGAAGCTCCGTTTTTTTCAGGGACGTCATCATCTGAATCTGAAACGGACGATTAAGACCGCTGGTGATTTATTATATATATAATGCATTTGACATAAATTATTTTCAAGATGTAAATTAATTTAACGGAGTATTAAGGAATGGCTAAAGGCTGTTGTGATACAGGAAGAGAAGAAAGGATCAGGAAATACAATCTCGCAGAGTGGAAGATTAAGGACCCTGAGCTCAGACATTTCAGGGCCGATGATACTTTATATACCCCCGCATACATTAAAAAGCGCAAAAACGGGATTTCCCTCCTCATAGACCCCGAGGCGCCCAACTGGATAAGCGTAAACAGCACTGGCGCGTACATCCTCGGTCTTTGTGACGGGAAGCATACATTGTCGGATATACAGGATGCCGTGTGCAGAAAATACGGGGTATCATCCATCAGGGGCAAGGTCAGGCGGGATGTCTCGGAGTTTCTCGGGGCCGCGGAGCTGCTTGATTTTGTCTCCGACCACAGGTATGAAAGGCCTGAATATCCCGGCAGGAGCAGGGCCATTGCGCCTTATAAACTGGATGAATTGTGGATATACTACACCCTCGCGTGCAATCTCAGGTGCAGGCATTGCCTGGTGAGCGCAGGAAAAGGTCTGAGAAAAGAACTGACCGACGAGGAGTTCAGGTCACTTGTGGATGAAGCGGTGAGGCTGGGCGTCAAGCGGTTCTACATTACCGGGGGCGAGCCCTTTGTAAAAGAGGGGATTTTTGATCTCATAAAATATATTACGAAGACAAAGAGACGCGAGCTTATTGTCCTCACAAACGCCACGCTCTTTGATGAGAAGAAGATAGCAGCCCTGAAAAAGGTAATGGGCCCCAGGCTTATCCTGCAGGTCAGCCTGGAAGGGCCGAATGCGGAGATTCATGACAGGCTTCGCGGAAAGGGCAGCTTTGATGCGGCGGTCAGGGGAATAAAGAACCTGATCAGCATCGGAATAACCCCCATAGTCTCCACAGCCGTAAGCAAGCTGAACGAGAAACACATTGCAAAGACCTCCCGCTTCCTGTCGAAACTCGGCATACAGGAGCATAACCTCCTGTGGATGCATGCCAAGGGCCGGGGCGCCAGCAATGCAGAGGAACTGTTTGTCCCCGCCGAAAATATCGCCGGGGTCATGAAAAAGCTCAAAAGACTCTACAGGGAGCAGGAGATTATACTGGACAACGTAGAGTCATTGAAGGTCCGCGTGCGCACGAAGAGGGGACGCAAGAACGACCTCTGCAACAACTGTTATGAAAAAATCTGCGTGAACGCGGACGGGCATGTCTATCCCTGCGCCTCCCTTAACGGCGACAAACATTTTGACGCAGGCTCCATCCGGGAAAAATCCCTGAAAGATATCTGGCTGAATTCAAAGGTCATGGAAAAGGGCAGGCGGAACAGTGTTCAGAACAAGCCTCAGTGCCGCTCCTGCTATCTCGAGTATTTCTGCGGGGGCGGATGCACATCCCACAGTTACTATGCAAGCGAGGTTGATACAGGCAAGGGTTCCGTCACGGCCGTCGACCCTTACTGCTCCACCTACAAGGCCCTGTTTGAGGACATCATCTGGGAGCTTGCATCAGAGGGCGTCACTCCCCAGAAAGGCAACGGGTATTTCGCTCCCCTTGTATACAATGCCATGGACGCCAAACTTCCCGGGCACATGGGTGCGGGCATTAAAAAGGTTGACGGGAACTTTGAGGTCGGCTGCTACCATTGTTCGTGCGTCCTGTCGGTTGATGTGGAGGATGATGAAGAGGTCTGCAAGCCCGAGATAAAAGGACATGTGACAAAAACGGTCAGGAAAAAATTTTCAAAGGCCGCCTATAACCCGGTGGCCAATTATTACTGCCCGACAGGCTATGATCCCAAAGACCTGGAGCACATACCCAATGAGGTCCTCGAGGTATCGTACGGCTGCGGCAATCCCGCTGCACTGGCGGACATAAAAGAGGGGGAGACGATTGTGGACCTGGGCGCCGGCGGGGGCATTGACTGCTTTATTGCGGCAAAAAAACTCGGCAGCAGGGGAAAAGTGATCGGGATAGACATGACCGATGAAATGCTCGAGAAGGCAAGGGAAAATGCCAGGAAGGTCGGGGATGTACTGGGATATGATATCGTCGAGTTCCGGAGCGGAAATATCATGGAACTGCCTATAGATGACAATTCGGTCGATCTTGTCATATCCAACTGCGTTATCAATCTTACGGAGGACAAGGCCAAGGTGCTGGATGAAGTCTACAGGATATTAAAACCGGGAGGGAGGTTTATCATCTCGGATATCG
>WFVK01000385.1 GCA_015491705.1 Nitrospirota bacterium
CCCATCGCTTTATAAAGGTGTTACGGCAGGCTCTCCTGCCGGTTTATGCAACATTAAGGTTTACACTGGTTTTCCCGAAAATGTTAATTATTTAACAGGTTAATGTTTTTTTATTTACAATTTTAGCTGAAAGCTGTATAAATATTATACACCATATCTTTATACGGTTAAATAATAATTATTAAATATAAAATGGTTATATGAAATAGTCACTCTGACGACAGTGACAGGAGAAAGGATCTCAGGTTGACTTTGCTGTTATTGAGGCCGAGCTTCTTTCTGATTTGCTGCCTGTGGCAATTGACCGTCTCAAAGGATAGGTTCAGTATATTTGCAATATCCTTGCTCTGCTTCCCTTCTCTTATAAGTCCGGCTATCATGATCTGCCTGGGTGTCAGTTTGAAATATTCGGATGACAATCTCGATGAAAAGGGTGAGATAATCTCCTTCAGGTTAGATTCCAGGATATTTATAATATCCGCCCCTTCCGCACCAGAGCAGGTCTTTTTCAATTCATCGATATAAGGCATAATTAAAGTCTCCACATTGGAAAGAATCTTTTCCTCAATCTCGGCCCTGTCATTTTCCCGCTGTTTCAGCAGCACCTTCAATGCAGTATTGGCCTCCCTGAGGCTGGCGGACTGAATACTCAGCTCTTTTCTTGCCTTTTCCAGGTCCTGCTCCAGTTTTCTGTACCTTTCATGCCATTTTTTCAGGCTCATTCCGCTCTCAGAACCACGCATAAAGCAACCTTACAGTTGCATAAAACATTGCCGGCCAGCGGGAGAGTAAACCCCACTGCCTTATAACCCTTGAACCCTGAACGGTGAATCCCTGAACCTTAAACAGGGTTTTACAGCAGGCTATCCCGCCCGCTTATGCAACATTAAGGTTAAATCTGAACCTCCTCAGTCTCAAGGCATTTGAAACAACCGTCACGGACGACATACCCATCGCCGCTGCCGCAGCCATGGGATTCAGCACTATACCGAACGGAAAAAGCACCCCCGCGGCGATCGGTATTAATATTGTATTATAGGCAAAGGCCCAGAAGAGATTTTCCTTTATATTTCTGATGGTGGCCCTTGAAAGTGCTATTGAGGCCGCAACTCCTGTCAGGTCACCGCGTATGAGTGTAATATCGGATGCCTCCATTGCAACATCAGAGCCCGTTCCAATGGCAATGCCGACATCCGCCTGTGCAAGGGCCGGGGCGTCGTTTATGCCGTCCCCGACCATGGCCACCACCCTGTTTTCAGCCTGGAGTTTTTTAATCTCGTTTGCCTTGTCTTCGGGAAGCACCTCGGCAAAAACCCTGTCTATCCCGACCTGTTTAGCAATCGCATCGGCGGTCCTTTTATTGTCACCCGTTATCATCACCACTTCCACACCCAGTCTGTGAAGGGCCTCTACGGCATCACGGGCATTGTCCTTCAGTGTGTCGGCTACGGCTACAATGCCGATTGCCCTGCCGCCCGCAGCGACATACATGGGAGTCCTGCCTTTCCCCGACAGTGCGCCTGCTTCATCGAGAAGCATTTCGATTTTTACACCCTCATTACGCATAAAATCAGCATTGCCCAGGAGCACGGGCGTGCCGTCTATTACAGCCCTGATTCCGCGGCCGGGCACGGCCTCGAAATCCGAGGGATCTTTTATGTCTATATTATTTTCCCTTGCCTTATTTACGATCGCCTCCCCGAGCAGATGTTCCGATACCTTTTCCGCGGAAGCGGCAAAATGTAATATGTCGCCGGTTGTGAAAGGAGAGCCGGGTGCAGTAACTATATCGGTAACCACAGGCTCCCCCTTTGTGAGAGTGCCTGTCTTGTCAAATACAATGGTATTTATCTTGTAAGCAGTCTCAAGCGCCTCGGCGCTTCTTATCAATATGCCGTTCTCCGCGCCCTTGCCCGTTCCCACCATAATGGATGTGGGTGTAGCAAGGCCGAGGGCGCAGGGACAGGCGATTATCAGGACAGCGATAAAATTAAGCATGGCCCGGGTAAAGGCAGGCTCGGGCCCGAAGAAAAACCACGCTGAAAAGGTAAACACCGCTATGACAATAACAGCAGGCACAAATATGGATGCAATCCTGTCTGCAAGCCTTGCAATGGGGGGCTTGGAGCCCTGGGCTTCCTGAACCATATCGATAATCCTGGCCAGCATCGTATCCCTCCCCACCCTGGTCGCCTCAAATCTAAACGAGCCGGTCTTGTTGAGCGTTGCCCCGATCACCTCGTCGCCCGGCCTTTTTTCAACAGGCATCGACTCGCCTGATATCATGGATTCATCCACTGACGAGTAACCCTCTTTTACGATACCGTCCACGGGTATCTTCTCACCAGGCCTGACCACGATAATATCTCCTATATCCACCTCATCTATGGGGACATCCCTTTCCTGTCCATCCCTTATAACGTGGGCTGTCTTTGCCTGAAGACCCATGAGCTTTTTTATCGCCTCTGATGTCTGTCCTTTTGCACGCGCCTCAAGGAGCCTGCCCAGGAGGATGAGGACGATTATGGCTGCGGCTGTATCGAAATATACCTCGGCTGAATATCCCTTTATCTCGAATACCCACGGGAAAAATGTGGCGGTTATACTGTATACATAGGCAGCCGTTGTCCCGACGGCTATAAGGGTGTTCATATTGGTGGTCCTGTGGCGGGCCGCGGATATTGCCCCTGTGTAAAACTGCCAGCCCACCCAGAACTGCACGGGTGTCTCAAGTATAAATTCCAGCAGGAACTTTGTCTGCCTTGATATCTCAATAATTGAAGAGAGGCCGATCTTTTCCCAGAATACGAGAATGAAAATCGGGATGGTCAATACAACCCCTGTGAAGAGTTTTGTTTTCAGCCTTTTATATTCTTTCTCCCTTTCCCGTTTTTCTTTTTCCACTATGTCTTCGCCCTGCTGCACCTCTACAATATCAAAGCCCATGTCCCTGAGCGCCCTTCTGAAATCTCTCATCCCCACCTGTGAGGGCACATATTCAACCGTGGCCTTTTCCGTGGCAAGGTTCACCGAGGCTGATAGAACGCCGTTCAAGGAAGAAAGGGCCTTTTGCACCTTGTTCACGCATGCGGCGCAGTTCATGCCTTTCACCGGGATCGTGACCTTTGAAACCGAAACCCCGTAACCGAGGTCTTTTACGGTCCTTATGAATTCCTCGACTGTCGCCGGATCATTATAAAAAACCGTTGCTCTCTCAGCAGCGAAATTCACCGCGGCGCTCTCAACACCGTTCAGTTTCAGAAGTGCATTCTGCACCCTTGCTGCGCACGCCGCACAGGACATGCCGGTTACGGGCAGGTCTATTCTTTTGGAGCCGGATGAGGGTTCTTTTTGTTCTGCTGCAGGTTCAGGCACGGGACAGGCGCTGTTATCCATAAGATACTCCTTAATATGCAACGTTGCAGGTTAACCGTTGCTAAATACCCTATAACAATTAAACCCAAATTTCAAGCATTCGCCTCGGAGCGGAAAGTCATTATCTGATCAGCTCGCTGTCATTTCGAACGAAGTGAGAAATCTTGACCCGTCGCAATATAAAGATTTCTCCCGCTGGTCGAAATGACGCAAGCTCAAAATCAGTTTCAAAAATCAGCTTCCGCAACAGATACTAATTAACCTTACAGTGACATAAAAAAAACACCGCCACTGGGCAGGAGGCCCGGCGGAAAAGCTTTATCTGCGACTTCCTTATACCGTTGAACCCTGAACCTTGACCTTAAACAACGTTTTACGGCAGGCCCTCCCCCCGGTTATGCAACATTAAGGTTAACAGGTCAGGCCTCTTCAAATGTATAGATTTCCAGTAATGAAAGACACAGGGCCGCTATCAACGGACCGAGTATAAATCCGAGGAACCCGAGAAACTTGATGCCCCCCAGGACACTGAAAAATACAAGCAGTGTGTGCAGCCTGGTCCTGCCGCCTATTATCAGCGGTTTCAGTATGTTGTCCACACTGCTGATTATTACCACGCCGTAGACAAGAAAGCCGATCCCTTTTAAAGTGCTGCCGGATATCAGCAGGACCGCGCTTGCCGGGCCCCATATGAGAAACGAGCCGAACAGCGGCACAAAGGAAAATATGGCCATAACACTCCCCCAGAATACAGGCGACGGCAGCCCGAATATCAGGAATGCAATGCCTCCGAGCGTACCCTGGGCTATACCTACTGCAAGCCCTCCGTAAATAGCCGCTATCACCATTTCCCTGACACGCTGCTCGAGTTTATCCTTTTGCCTTTCTGAAAAGGGGAGCAGCTTCTTTATAAAAGCTGCAAGTGCATCACCGTCCTTTAAAAAATAAAAGATGGTTACGCACATAATTATAAAATTCACCAGCATGATAACCGCATTCTTAAAAACATCCTTGGTCCTCTCCGCAATCGCCCCCCCAATGGACTTCAGGGTCTTCAGGGCGCTCTGCTGGAAATCAAATCCCTGAAAGATCCTGTAAGAGCTTATCTTCTCCAGCAGGCTGTTGATGCGGGGGTGATTCTGGATCCTCGCTATGGTTTCAAATCCCCTGTCTTCAATGGTGCTGTATACATGCGTGATATCGCTGGCGAGGGAACCGACAATAAATGAAAACGGGCCGATTATTATCACCAGGATGATTATCAGCGTAAGCAGTGAAGCCGCCCAGGGGCGTTTAATGTATCTCAGAAACAGCCTGTAGAGAGGATAAAACGTAATGCTCAGCACCATTGCCCATGCAATGGTGATGAGAAACGGACTCAGCACCCTGTAAAACAGATAAAACAGGATCAGAATTATGGCAAGGGAAAATGTTTTATACAGCCATTCAGTCTTCATAGGGTTTATTTTAAGGGTTCAGGGTTCACGGTTCAAGGTTGGATTGTTCCGTTTGCGTTAAGGGAAATATCCGGTAAATTCCTCCTCCTGCAATAAACCTTACAGTTGCATAACACCATCGCCCTCATGCCGGAGAGCCCGGCGGAAAAGCTTTATCTGCGATTCCCTGAGGAAATATTCAGCACGCATATCAACGTCTTTTGCAATTTCACTCCCCGTTGCTTCCTGCAACAGAGACGTATTTCCAATATCCCATCGCTTTATAAAGGTTTTACGGCGGGCTCTCCCGCCGGTTTATGCAACGTTAAGGTAAAGGCATATTTCCGGTGTCCCTTCGCTTTATAACCTCTGAACCCCTGAACAGTGAACCTGCAAATACAGATTACACTATCCTTCCGGGCAGTGCGCCCGTAGTCTCTCCTTCAAGAAGGACCGGCGTGCCGTTGACAAAGACGTGATAAATCCCTTCGGGCTTCTGAAACGGATCATCATAATCAGCGGTGTCGTTCACCTTTTCCGGATCGAACACCACAATATCAGCAAAAAAGTCTTTTCTCAGGATTCCGCGGCGGCTTATATTAAAAACCCTTGCAGGCAGGCCGCACATCTTATAAATCGCCTCACCCGGCGTCATGATGCCCTGCTCCCTCACGTACCTTCCGAGAACCCTGGGAAAACTCCCGAAGCCCCTCGGGTGAGGCTTCCCCTTTGCGGTAATGCCGCTGAAACTCCTTGCCGAGCTGTCAGTGCCTGTCATGGTATAGGGCTGTTTTAATACGGATTTCAGGTTTTCTTCATTCATAAAAAAAAATATGGCCCCCGCGTCCAGGTCTTCTTCAACAAGGATGTCAAAGAGAGATTCAAACGGTGTCTTACCCAGTCTCCAGGATATCTCCGCAATATTCCTGCCCTGCATCCATTCGTTTTCACCCCGGCGCACCGATGATATTACTACATTTTCCCAGAAAGATGCGGAAGATGCCTCCGGATGCTCACTGAGAATATCCTCCTGCAGTCTCCGCCGCTCGTTCTTCAGCCTCTCAATTTCCCTCTTATTTCCCCCTTCAAACGCCCACGCAGGCAAAACAGCGTCAAGGCCGGTGCTTGATGCAATATATGGATACCTGTCACAGGTCAGACTCATACCCCTGTTTTTTGCTTCATCAATCATCCTGAAGACATCGTCAATTTTCTTCCAGTTTTTCTCACCGCTTGTCTTCAGGTGCGAGATATGGGCATGTATTTTTGACTCAGCCGCTATCTCCATGACCTCCTCCACCGACTCTATCAGGCGGTCCCCTTCACTTCTCATGTGTGTTGTATAAACACCCCTGCACGCGGCTGTTTCACGCGCGAGCCGGATGATCTCGCCGGTGCCGGCATAGAGACCGGGTGGATAAACAAGCCCGGTGGACAGGCCCTTTGCACCCGCCTTCATGGCATCCCTTAAGAGAACGACCATATCTTCCGTCTGCACCCTTGAAAGGGGCCTGTCTGAATATCCGGCAGCGCATGCCCTGAGATTGCCGTGGCCTGCAAGGGTCGCAAAGTTGACTGCAAACCTCCTTTTTTCCAGGAGGGCGAAGTATTCAGGTAACGTGCTCCACCTGTCTTTTATATCCAGATCATTCAGTTCATTTTCCCGTTGTTCAAGCGCGGCCCCGTATAACGGAGCAGCGGAGAGGCCGCAGTTGCCGTTTATCTCGGTGGTTATCCCCTGGCATATTTTCCCTTCGGCCCTGCCGTCTGCAAGAAGCATGAAATCGGAATGTGAATGCACGTCAATGAAACCGGGGCAGACATACAGGCCGTTGACATCAATGGTTTTTGCAGCATCAACATGCGAAAGATCGCCTGTCGCCATGATGCGGTCGTCACGGACGGCTACATCCGCCTTCACAGCCGCGGACTCTCCCGATAAGCCGTCGATAACAAATCCGCCCCTGAGCAGGTAATCAATCTCCAATGTTACCCCCTTCCCCCCTCACCCCGCTGGAAGGTGGAACCGGTGGTTTATCCCCGCCTTCATGAACGGATGCATCATCCGCCTCCGTCATTTCCTTTGCCTTTTTCAGGCTCCTTTCAAAAAGCCGCGCAAGCAACTCGGCGGAAAGCCTGATCTTGCCCCTCAGCCCGGTGCCCTGCGAATTTCTGATCTCCCTGTACGCCTCAAGCGCCTCATCATATACAACCGGCAGCAGGCGCAGTGTGAGTGACATGGTATAAACAAGCTCTTTCACATAGCCGACCCTCCCGAGCGGGCCGAGCAGCCTGCTTATGCCGCCCACAAGCTCCTCCGGACCTGTGGTTGCAGTGAGGACCTTTGCGCCTAAAATCATTATAAAGAGGTTTAATGTAAGTTCGCTGCCGCGGACTATGCCTTCCCTGCTTACCTGGAGACCGGCGACAGTGTATATAATCTCACCCTCGTGAAACAGCACATTGCTTATAAATGTGAATACGAGAAAAAGCAAAATGGGGATCAGACCGCGTTTAAGCGTCTTCGCCGGCACCCTGAGCGCAACGGCCGTTACAAGGAAAAGCAGGAGAAGGTTTAATCTTAAAGAACCTGAGGCGAATACGGCTGTGACGAGCAGTATATAGAGTAATATCTTAACCCTGGGGCTGAACGTTATCACCGGATTTCTCTATCCCGTCGGAATAAATCCGCCAATCATGCCTTCCGGCGGAATTCACGATAAGTGTTGACTGGGTGACATACGAAACAATGCCCCTTGCTATAGCCTCTGCTATCCGGGTCCTGTAACTGTCACTGGAGAGCCTTTTTTCTTCCAGGCTGTTGCTGACAAAGGATATCTCGACAAGTATCGACGGCATTTCAGCGCCCACAAGGACATAAAACAGCGCATACTTCACACCAAGGTCCTCTATCTGATGATAACTTTTTTTGAGGGTGTTGACCATGGCATTCTGTACGCTGTGGGCAAGTCTCATCGATTCCTGTCTCTTGTTGTTACGGGCAAGATCCTGGAGTATAAACTGCAGTTCATCCTGGATCTTCTGCATCTTCCTTACAGAGATTTTGTTCTCCCTTGCAGCCACCCTGATCGCCCCCCTGTTGCTCGTCCAGTTGAGAAAATATGTCTCTATGCCTCTCGTGCTCCTCTTCCTGCTTGCATTGGTATGAATGGATATAAACAGGTCGGCCTTGCGGGAATTAGCTATCTCGGTCCTGTCATTAAGAGGCACGAAAACATCCGTCTTTCTTGTATATATCACTCTCATGCCGTGTTTTTTTCTGAGTATCCTTCCGAGTTTTTTGCCGACGGACAGTACGATGTCTTTCTCGCGCAGCCCCCTCGCGCCGATGGCCCCCGGGTCCTTTC
>WFVK01000386.1 GCA_015491705.1 Nitrospirota bacterium
ATATGAATCCATGCAAAAAAGGGGACATGATCAGGCTTAACGCTTTTCAGAAACCTCTCGAAAACAATTTCAGGAGGATTTTGTGTCACGGAAAAATCCCGCGAAAGGATATCCCTTACTTTGCTGAATATAAAATCCCCTCTGAATATCCAGTCATACAGCTTGATCTTGCCGTAAAACAATCTGTAGAGCAGGGCGTCAATATACCGGAATCCGTATGGCCGCGTCAATTCAACCGCCGGCTCGGCAATATCGTAGCTGGCCGAGATTCCCAGCAGTTTAACATTCGCAGAATCGTTTGAAACAAAGGCCATATTATAATAGCCGTAATTTTTCAGTATCAGGGCTATATTCTCAATATCGCTCCTCAAGGGTGTGGAAGCGGTCTCCACCTGAAACGTACGGTGTGTCCACACCCTCTTGCCTGTCATGAGGCTGGCTGTGGTGGGAGTCGTGATATTACTTCCGGCGTAGACCCTTGTAAAGACTGATGCCGTTTTTGCCCATCTGCTTATAAACGGCGTTGTAGGCCTGTCATATCCGTATACTGACATATCCAGTGCAGACAGTGCATCAAAGGTTATCAAGATAATATTGGGGCGGTTCCTGTCCGCTGCGGGAGTTTGTGAAACCTTTTGAGGTACTGCCTGCCCCCCCCCTTTTAACCATGTGTGATATACAACAACAGGTACGGACAAGACAAGCCAGATGCCGAACAGCCATACGAGGGGCGTGATTCTTTCCTGGATAACTCCGGACCAGCGTCGCGGTTTCTTTGAATCCGGAAGATGGCGGAGCTTCCATGTTGTAAATACTGATATTAAAGCTGCGCACGAGAGTACCAGCGCCTTCAGTACAACGGGTGTCGGCGTATCATGCCACACAAGGCGTTTAACCGAGAGGGCGGCCATGGCCAGTATTAAAAAAAAGCCTGTAAACAACAGCCAGTGGCCTGCGCTCAAATTCCACCCCGCGCGCGAACCGACCCACTCCAGCACCCTGCCCGGCAGCCACAGCATCAGGGCGGTAAAAAATGCAATAATGCCCCACAGTACCGTTATCAGGGCGAGACTCGGCACAAACTCTGAAAATGATGCATAAAAACTGAATCCGTCCCAGCGAAAAAATGCATCGCCCAGGAGGTAGAGAAAAAAAATCACGAAAACGGGGCGGAATATCCCCCGGAAGGGTATACTGCTGTTTTTTATCTGGTGTCCCTCAGTTTTCATTGACAATTCTCTCGTTCGCCTTTTTGAGGTTGTCTTTGATCAGCGCAAGGAGACGCCTGCCTGTTTCAGGCTCCCTGTCAAAGAGATCGTTCAGTTCATCAGGGTCATCTTTCAGATTAAAGAGAAGTGATCTGTTTTTATCAAGATAGTGTATAAGTTTGTAATCTCCTTCCCATACTGCAATTGTCCCTCTGGTTATTATGTGCCCGAGGCTCGGGTTGCGGTCAAGAACCATGGAGAATGCAGGTTTTGACGGAAGGCTTTCGCCCCGCATGAGTGGAACCAGTGAGCGGCCTTCCATCCATGAAGGAACCGGTATGCCCGCCAACTCCAGGATTGTAGGGGTGATATCCACCTGCTCCACGATGTCATCAATAACCCGTCCCTTCCTCTGCCCGGGTTCTTTGATAATAAGGGGAATATGCGTCACCTGTTCATAAAGATGGGACTGACCGTGTCCGAGATAGGCATGCTCGAAGCTTTCTCCGTGGTCTGCCGATAAGATAATCACTGTATTACCCAGTTTATTCCTTCTTGTTAATTCCATGATAAAGTCTTCAAACTGTCCGTCACTGTATCTTATAAATTCGTCATACCTGGCTCTCATCACATCAACCTTCTGCTGCACATCCCGGGGAAACTCCCGGTAGTTGCCTGTAGAATATTTAAACGACGCCCTTCTTTCCTTCTCCTGTGTTTTATATGACCTCAACCTCAATGATGAATCGAACATCCCCATATAAGGCTCGGGCGGTAGATACGGATGGTGGGGAGGATATACATGAAGCCATGCAAAAAAAGGCGACGGGGAATTATTATCGATTGCTTCCAGGAACCTGCTGTACAACTTGCGGGGAGGGGCTGTAGTCCGGGTGATATTCCGTGAAATTGTATTCAATAATCTGTCCAGGATGAAATCCCTCTGCAGAATCCAGTCGTACAGCTTGATCTTATTGGCAAACAAGCGGTACAGCAACACATCAACAATTCCGAATCTCCAGCCGAACAGGGAGGCCGGGGTACTAAATTCAGTTGCAAGAGGAGCGATTTCGAAGCTCCCGGCAATTCCCAGGGTCTTAACGGATGCCACGGGATTTACTACAAACGCCATGGTATAGTAGCCTTTTTTCTTGAGAAGCAAGGGCAGGTTTTCAGTATCGCTCCTGACGGGTTTATTGGAAGAAACGCCGACATGGTAGGTCTGATGTGTCCATATTCTCTTGCCGGTCATCAGGCTTGCAGCCGTTGGTGTGGTTATATTGCCTTCAGCCTGGGTACGTGTAAATACTGAAGCCGTTTCCGACCATTTACTGATAAACGGCGTGGTCTCTCTCTCGTAACCATACACGGACATATCCCGCGCTGTCAGGGTGTCAAAGGTAAGCAGAATAATATTGGGAAGACCCTTTTCTTTTGCAAGGCTGGGGGTAGGCTTCGGCAGTACGACATTATCCGCCGGTTTCGCCCATGTGGAATAATACACAAGAAAAACAGAGACGGCAATCCATATACCGAACAGCCATACCAGAGGAGTGATCCGTCCATGTATAATATCTATCCAGCGTCCGGCTTTATTACGAAAAAGCCATGACAGGAGTACCGCTGCAAGGATTACACATATTAATACCGCCGTCTTTAACTGGGGGGTCGTCTGTGCATAAGGCCAGATACGCTGCTTAACGTACAGCGCCGTTACGGCTGACAAGAGAAAAAGGGCTATAAACAGCAGCAGGTGATCCTTCCCGATCTCCCACGGCAGACGCCGGCAGAACCATTCCATTGCCCTGACAGACAGCCATATGAGCATAGCGGCAAGCGCCGCCACAATACTCCAGAGAATCGTTACAAGGGCAACGCTCGGCAGGAATTCGGAAAAGGTTGCATAATACCTGAAACCGTCCCAGCGGTAGAATGCATCTCCCAAGAGATAAAGGGAAAACAGCACAAAAATGAGGCGAAATATCCGCCGGCAGGATGTGTTATCTGGACCCACCTGATTTCTCTTCATCATGATGAAAACGATCGGGGTGCACCGCAAATGAAGCAACAGCCTGGAAGAATCCTCATATACCCTTGTATAATATTGGAAAGATATTTAATATGTCAATAAAGCCGGCTAAGACACTCAACTGTAAATTGCAATGCAATCCCCACTCAAGCGGTCAGGGAAGCCATCGGGGCTTCAGTCGCCCGGAACAGACGGAGAGACCATCATGCAGTCCCGCTTAACCGATAGGGAAATTATATTTTATCTGAGAGGGTTCGCTATCGGGAGTGTTGTAATAAATCACTATCTTACCACTTACGTCTCTGAATCATTCAACGGATACGCAAACGGAATAATTGCAGTGTTTTTTGTTTTAAGCGGTTACGGCATATTTCACTCACTGTCCAGATCCGGCAGGCTGGATACAGAAGCATTACTGAAATATCTTTACAAGAGATTTATCCGTATTTATCCGCTTTACTGGGTCTCATTAATGATCACCATTCTCACCACGAGGAACTCATACGGGCTTAAAACCATTCTGGCAATACCATTTTTCCAGGCTCCGGGCATATATTGGTTCATAACTTCGCTTGTTCAGTGTTATCTGGCCGCTCCGCTGCTGTTCATTCTTATAAGAAAATACGGGTATAAAAAATACATCGCCGGCGTGTTTTCCGTTATGCTCCTTGTATATCTGCTGTATCAGTTTGCAGCCTTACCATACAGCCGTGATCTCTTTGTTTACAGGTATCTGTTTCTGTCACATATATTTCTCTTTGCATCAGGAATGGCGGTTCCATCCATTATCGAAAACCATCGTGCCAGGCTGGACAACGGGATTCTGGCTGCGGCATCATTCGTATTTTTTCTTGCGTCAGTGTACTGGACACGTGAAGCAGACACCCTTTTCCCCAGCTCGGCGATTTATATCGCTCCATTATTTGTAACAGGCACGGTGTTTTTTTGTCTCTGCGTTATTTCAACGACCCCTCTCCTGATCTTCAGGAGAACCGTTGTATTAATGGGTGCCTATTCCTACTCGCTGTTTCTGTTCCACACTGTTTTTTTCATTATCTTATCCCGGTATGAAATCATAAAGGGCGCGGATTTGCGAAGTATAACTTTAATATTGTTATTATTTCCGGTCTTTCTGCTCGGCTGTATAATGCTGGAAAAGTCAACATCGCACCTGAATAACATATTAACGGCAGGAAGGCGGGCCTGTGAGAGACTTTACATGCGATACCTATGACAAGAAGAAAAGATTACAGGCTTCATTCATTATGATTCAGCCCCCTGTCGCTTATTACTTTGACGACTTTTTTGCACTGTTCAGGGGTTCCAACCGTCATTCTCACATATCCGTTTAATAACGGCATATGGCTGCGGTTCCTTACAAATATCCCGTCCCGGGCCAGTTGGGATACAAAATATTCAGGATCTTTATATTTGATTAATATGAAATTGCCGTATTTTGCCGAGACAACAAAACCCATGTCCCTCAAAGCCCTGACCAGGTATTCCTTGCCTTCTTCGACTTCACATACATATTGC
>WFVK01000387.1 GCA_015491705.1 Nitrospirota bacterium
CCCGTTGAGACCGTGCTCTTTTCAGCGAGGGGACTCAACCTTGTAGGCGGCACCTCACCGGACGGCCTGGTGTCATTTTCATCCTCAAGAGACGGCAGTTCCGAGATATATACCATTGATATATACGGCAAGGGCCTGAAAAAGCTGACCAGGTCCTTCGGCATAGACGTCTCCCCTGAATTTTCTCCTGACGGCGGGAAAATAGCCTTTGTATCCGACAGGGGCGGCACACCGCAGATATACATAATGAATTCGGATGGAAGCGCTGTAAGAAGGCTTACTTTTGAGGGTTCATACAATACGTCTCCTTCATGGTCTCCCGCTGACGACATGATTGCATTTGTAGGAAGAAAAAATGGCAAAAATCAGATATTCGTGGTAAAATCTGACGGTAGTGATTTAAGACAGCTTACTTTCAGCGGCAATAACGAAAGTCCGTCTTTTTCCCCGGACGGTTTTTTTATAGCCTTTGACTCGGACAGGGACGGCGGCCGCAGCATTTACATAATGCGTGCAAACGGAGAGGGACTGAAGAGGATAACACCGGGATACATAAAGGCAATGTCACCGGAATGGTCGCCCTATTTCAAATAGAAACGTTGACTGAAAAATTATTTAATTTCATGAGGAGGACATGAGTATGAAAAAACTTTTTATTGTTCTTTTGCTGGTCTTTGCCGTCGGCTGTTCAAAGAAATATGTAAAAGCGCCTGCAGAAGAGACCGTTAAGCCGGCTCCGCCGGAAAAGGTAGAGACAGTGTCACCGGCGCCCGAAGTGACTGAAGAGGTTACCGAAGAGCAGCCGCCGGTCATGGAAGAGGAAAAAATTACCGTTAAGGAATTGCCGCCTGAAGAAAAGGCAAAAGATGTCTTCAGGGATGTGCTGTTTGACTTCGACAAATACGATATAAGGCCTGATGCCAGACCCATCCTGGATTCAGTGGCCGCCTTTCTCAATGAAAACACAGACATGAATATCATAATCGAAGGCCACTGTGATGAAAGAGGGACGAATGAATATAACCTCGCCCTCGGCGAAAGAAGGGCAAAGTCCACCAAAAATTACCTCGTCTCACTCGGTGTGGCTCCGTCGAGGATAATAACCATAACCTACGGCGAAGAGAAGCCTGTCTGCACGCAGCATAACGAGGCCTGCTGGCAGAGAAACAGAAGGGCTCGTTTTGTTGTAGCAAAGTAAAAACCGCCCGGCCATGCAACAGCAGCGGAAAACAATGGGAATGCCTTTCAATATCCGTACAAACATATTTTCCGGACTGCGGCGCCGTGCAGCGTGGGGGGTACGGCTTTTCCTCCTCCTTGCGCTGGCCCCTGTCTTTGTTACAGGATGCGCCACGTCTGAAGAGATCGGCAGGATGCAGTATGATATCAACACCCTGAAGTCCGAGCTCAAGAGCATTGAAAGCAGATCATACAATATCAGGACGCAGGTTCCCCCCTGGAAAAGACAGCTTGACAAAAAACTGAAGAGGATCGAAGAGACACAGAAGGCGACAGCCGGAACAGTCTCCGACCTCCTGATTCAGCTTCAGTCTCTGACAGGCGAATTCCGGGTATTGACAGGACGTTTTGAAGAGGCGAGGTATTTTTCCGAGAAGAGTTCCGCAGAATTCCTTAAGGTCAGGGATGAATTAGAGGCAAGGCTCAAGGAACTGGAGCTTGCAGTTGAAGACTTGAGAAAAAAGCTCGACCTGCTTGAAAAAGAGGCGAAAGCCACGGGCGGACCGGAAAAAAGCGGTGAAACAAAAAAGGCCGATGCCTCCGGCGGCGGTGAAACGCCGCGGGCCGGTGCCGGGCAGATAAATAAGATAAAAGACCTTTATATGGATGCCTACAAGGCCTACAGGGAAGGCAGAATGGAAGAAGCACGCAAAAAGTTCATGTCAGTGATCAACGATTATCCCGAAAGTGAATACTCGGACAATGCGCGTTTCTGGATAGGGGAGAGTTATTACAAGGAAGGAAACTATGAAGATGCCATTCTTGCCTATGAAGAACTGTTCAGGAAAAACCCGGACAGCAACAAGTATCCGGACGCCATGCTGAAGCAGGGACTTGCATTTTATGCATTGAAAGACAAAAAGACCGGCAGGATAATACTCGAGAAGCTGATAGAGAAATTCCCTGATTCCGAGCAGGCAGGCCTTGCCAGAAAGAAGATCAAGAAAACCGTTGTCCCCCCGAAAAAGAAGTAGGCGAAAAGCCCGTTCGCCGCAGGTTAATCCTCTTTTCTGACCTTATCGGTAAAGACACATACCGCCGTCGTTCCCCTGCCGGGCTCCGAGCGGATATCAAACGAGGCACCTATCATGCTTGCCCGGTATTTCATGATCTGAAGCCCCATTCCCTCCGTCTGTCCGGATGGTTCCGGGATACCTCTGCCGTCATCCCTTATTTTCAGTTCAACCTCATCACCTTTCCTCGAAAGACAGATATCAATATGCGAGGGGTTGCCGTGTCTCACTGCATTGGTGACCGCCTCCTGGGCAATGCGATACAGGTGTGTGACGGCCGTCTTGTTGTATATCGAGACGACATCCTCGCATTTGAACCCGCATGTCACGTTGAAAATCCTTCTGGTATTGGCGGCAAGGTCCTTCAGGGCCACCATCAGGCTGTCCTCTTCCGCCTCCAGTGACAGAAGCCCCCTTGAGAGGAGTCTGGCCTGGTCCTTCGCCTGGTTGATAAGCGCCGTAATTTCCGCCACATCCCTGGAATCTATGTGCTGGTTCTTTTCAATCTTGTGCTCCAGCACCTGTGTTTTAAACGCAATGCCTGTAAGGAGCTGTCCGAGGTCATCATGTATATCCTGGCCTATGCGCCGCTGTTCCCGCTCCTCGATTTCAAGAAGCGCCTTTTCCAGGCGCTTGCGGTCGGTGATATCACGTATCATGCCGTCATAGGAAATGAGGTTGCCTTCAGCATCATGGTTGGGGACAACCGTGCTTTCAACCCAGCGCACAATACCGTCCTTGCGTATAATCCGGTGTTCAATCGGCGGGGGGCACTGTCCTGAAAGCACCTGCTCGGCCTGCTGGCGCACGAGATCTCGGTCCTCCTCAACCACCATCTGTATCCACAGATCGGGGTTAAGGCCGAATTCCCGTTCCGTATACCCTGTCACTGCAAAACACGCTTCACTGTGGGTCGTCTCCATGCTTCTCTCCGCACCCACGCATACAGTGTATATATAATCGGTGATCGCCTCTGTCAAACGCCGGTACCTTTCCTCGCTCTTGCGAAGGTCTTCTTCGGACTTCTTTAACAGATTCTTGTAATCAAGCTCCTTTACGACCCTTTTAACCAGATGAGGGAAGATATCTATGAAATCATTGCCCTTTACTATATAGTCCATTGCACCGAGCTTCATCATTTCAACCGCTATCTGTTCGTTTCCCTGCCCTGTCACTATAATGAACGGAACATCGTATTTCTTTTCTATAAGGGTTTCAACGAGCTGCTTTCCGTTCATATCCGATATATCATAATCAAGCAGTAAGATCGAATGCCGGTTGTCAGCCACCCTGGCGAGGGCATCGGCGCCGTTGAGGACCCCCTCTGTGCGGAAACCCTCTCTTTGCAGGGTTCTCTGGATCAGGCGGTTCAGGCCCTCATCATCTTCAACAACGATTATGGTGGGCGGGGCTTTCATCCGTTCATCATCTTTACCGGATCAAGGCGATCATGAAAAAGAGAAGCAATGGTTTTCAAACTCCATGCCGGGCATATTGCGAGGCTGTTGAAACGGAAAAATTTTTTCAAGGTTTTCCCCTGTTAATTACAACGTTGCCGTTTATATGGTAGCAACAGTATTTATGCTGTGTCAAGAATATTTTTTATTTAAAGCGCCGGAGATTCAGGCAATATAGCCACCCGGATGCGTTTTTTTGTATAATGGATGAAGGGGTCCTGCTGAAAGCCCCTGAATTCAGGCGCGGCAAGAATGCGGAATTCTTCCGGGTCACGGAGGTTACATTTAATGATCGCTTGCGATGAACTGAGAAATAAACTGAATGAGATCAGGACGAGGATCGATGCCCTCAGGAGGTATCTTTGATGTCCCTTCCAGGCGGGAACATATCAAGACCATTGAAAAAAAGCTGCAGGCCGGAGATATCTGGAACGATCCGGCCACGGCGCGGGAACTGCTGAAAGAAAAGTCCGCCATTGAAAATTCCCTTCAGTCTTTTGATTCAATAGAAAAAAAATTTGAAGATATTGATGTCCTTCTTGCGCTTTCAGAAGAGGAAGGCGGGGAAGTCCTCCTGAAAGACGCTGAAAAGGAGATAGAGGGCCTGATCGCGGAATTAGACGACATGGAGCTCAAGAGCACGCTTTCGCTGAAGGAGGACCGGAACAACGCGATACTGAGTATCAACCCCGGGGCCGGCGGGATAGAAAGCCAGGACTGGGCGCAGATACTGATGCGGATGTACATGAGATGGGCGGAGCGGAGCGGCTTTCAGGTGAAAACAGTCGACCTGCTCCCCGGTGAAGAGGCGGGAATAAAAAGCGCCACATTAACCATCACCGGCCCCTATGCCTACGGATACCTCAAAGGCGAAGCCGGAGTGCACCGGCTTGTGAGGATCTCACCCTTTGATACGAACAAGAGACGCCATACATCATTTGCAGCCGTGCTCGTTTATCCGGAGATAAGCGAAGATATTGA
Organism: Nitrospirota bacterium; assembly: GCA_015491705.1. GTDB lineage: Bacteria > Nitrospirota > Thermodesulfovibrionia > UBA6902 > UBA6902 > JAADFS01. The sequence goes on from WFVK01000387.1 coordinate 4,691, forward strand.
CATGGAAATCAGGGATGACGATCTGAAAACAGATACATTCAGGGCATCCGGCGCGGGTGGACAGCACGTGAACAAAACATCTTCCGCGGTCCGGATCACGCACCTGCCCACAGGGATTGTCGTCAGTTGCCAGAACGAGAGGTCGCAGCACAAGAACAGGGCAATGGCGCTCAAGATACTCAAGGCGCGCCTTTACCTGTTAAAGAAAAAAGAGCAGGAAGAAAAAATGGAGGAATTCATAGGAGAAAAAAAAGAGATTGCATGGGGCAGCCAGATAAGGTCATATATCCTGCAGCCTTACCAGCTCATAAAAGACCACCGCACCGGATATGAAACCGGCAATGTAAATGCTGTACTGGACGGAGATATCAACAGTTTCATAAGGGAATACCTGCTGATGAAAAAGGGCATGTGAAATACCGGAATATCGGACAGGGACGGGGCTGTCTGTATTGCCTAATATTTTTTATATAAAAAACTTTTTCAAAACAATCCGGCATGCAATGGTCGGTCCGCCGCGCTAACGCCATTCCCGCTTTCACCCCCTCCACACACCCCGGGCGTCGCTATACCTGCCTCCGCGTCAGCCAATAATACATCCAGGAAGTCATAATTTTGACAGGCCCGCATTCTGCAACTCATTATTTTCAGGGGGGTTACGACAGGCACGATACTTGTATATATGCCGGAAGTTATCTGTTGCAGGGTTGTCCGGTTTTCGTATGCCGCAGGCGGATAACGGTTGATATTCAAACAGTTAAAAAGGGAGGGTATCTGCAATGGCGGATGAAAATGATGAGCTGCAGGACGGCGCTTCTGATGTGCCGAAGAAAAAAGGCGGCAGCAAAAAGCTGCTTATTATTATAATTGCAGCCTCTATTGTGCTCGGTGCCGGAGGGTTTGTCGGTTTTAAGCTCCTGTCCGGCAAGGGCGGCGAAGAAAAGACCGCTGCCCCCGAGGAAAAGAAAAACACCACCATTGTCGCTCTTGACCCGTTTGTCCTGAACCTCTCCGACCGCGGCAGGTATCTGAAGGTTACCCTGCAGTTTGAGGTATCGGATGAGTCCTATAAGGAACTCGTTAAGGAAAAGACGCCTCAACTGAGAGACACCATCATAACCCTCATAAGCAGCAAGTCCATAAATGCGATATCAAGCGCCGAGGGCAAGTTCCAGCTCAAGGACGAACTCCTGTTCAGGGCCAACCAGGTGATGGGCATGGATAAGGACGTGCTGATAAATGTTTATTTTACGGAATTTGTTATGCAATGACAGACAAGGTTCTTTCCCAGGACGAGGTAGATGCCCTGCTGAAGGGTGTGGCTTCCGGCGATATCGACACGGAGGAAGCCAAGGAAAAGATAATAAACGGCATCAGGCCCTATGATTTCACGAGCCAGGAGCGCATTATCCGCGGCAAGATGCCCGGGCTTGAGATGATCAATGATGCTTACTCGAGACTGCTCAGGAGTTCGATTTCTTCACTCATCATGAAATATATCGATATAAGCATACAGAACGTCGAGACGGTAAAATACAGTGATTTCATGAGGACCATTCCAATGCCGTCCAGTATAAATATCATTACAATGGAGCCTCTCAAGGGACTTGCCCTGCTTGTACTGGAGGCGCCGCTCGTGTTTGCCTTTGTGGAATTCTTTTTCGGCGGAACCAGCGCCAAGTATACAAAATCCGAAGGCAGGGCGTTTACCCAGATAGAGCAGAGGGTCATCCGCAAGGTGGTTGATGTGGCGTTAAGGGATATGGCCACTGCATGGAAGGCGATATCGCCGATCAGGCCGGAGTTCAACAGTTCCGAGATAAATCCGCAATTCGTCTCAATCGTCACCCCCGGTGAAATCGTTATAAACATAGAGGTTCAGCTCGAGATCGAGGATTTTACAGGCAGGCTTTTCTTATGCATTCCCTACTCCATGGTGGAACCGATCAAGGAAAAGCTCTATTCAGGCATACACGGCGATAAGTTCGAGACCGATCACAGGTGGGCCGAGGTGATGGAGAACTCCATCAAGCAGACCTATGTACGCCTGTCCGCGGAAATAGGCAAGGCTGAAATCAGCTTCGGCGACCTGCTGGAGTTCGAGGTCGGCAACGTGATCGGTCTTGACAGGTCGGTGTCGGATGAACTCATTGTGAGGGTTGAAGGAATTCCGAAATTCAGGGGCATCCCCGGTCACAGCAGGGGAAGCCAGGCCATAAAATTGACCGGAGTCATTGAATAAAAGGGGGGTAGTTATGCCGGAGGAGGCACAGCAGCAGGAGAAAACACAGGCCCAGGAGAATGTCCAGCAGCATGAATTTGAAAATCTTAAGGCAGAAAACAGTCAGCGGGCCCCGCGGGATATAGAGTTCCTGCTGGACATACCTATTGAGGTGACCGTCCAGCTCGGAACCACGAAGATGCTGATAAAGGAGCTGCTTCAGCTCGGCCAGGGGTCTGTCGTAGAGCTGGAGAAGCTTGCGGGCGAGCCCATGGAGATACTTGCGAACAATAAACTCATCGCAAGGGGGGAGGTCGTGGTAGTAAATGAAAAGTTCGGCGTCAGGCTCACGGATATCGCCAGTCCCACGGAAAGGTTGTCACAACTGAAATGACCGGAACGTATCTGCAGATGGCGGCCGCCCTTGTCTTTGTTATCATCCTGATTGTGGCGGCAGGATATGTGCTGAAGAGGAAGCAGAACAGGTTCGGCCTCATGAGCATTGTCGGTTACCAGCCCTTCGGGACCAAGAAGGGGGTTGCAGCGCTGAAGGTAGGAAGCGAGATATTGATACTGGGTGTCACACCCAATGATATGAGACTGCTGAAGGTTTACAGGGATGATGAACTCGACCTGAAAGAGCCGGAGAGTTTTCAGGAGAGACTGGCAAAACTCAGAAGGACCGGGGGTGTTGGAAATTGAAGACCGGGAGTTTCAATCATCAGTCCGGGCCGGATATTAAGTCACCGGCTCCCGCCCGCAGGGCCGCCGCCGGTTTTATGAAGCCGCCTGCGGTGTGTTTCTTTATCCTGCTGTCCATTGCTGCAGCTCCATCCACTGTATTCGCTGTTGACCTGAAGGATATCAACAGCCCGCTGATCGAGACGTTTCTTATTATAAGTTTTCTTTCCTTTCTTCCCGCGGTTCTGATAATGTTCACCTCGTTTACGAGAATTGTCGTTGTGCTGTCTTTTCTGCGCCATGCCTTCGGCGGACAGCAGATACCGCCGAATCCCGTGATAATAGGGCTTTCGCTGTTTCTCACGTTCTTTGTCATGTCTCCGACGATTAATGCTATCAACAAGAAGGCGGTGACGCCCTACATCCAGGAAGAGCTGAGCCTTGGAGAGGCCATTGAACAGGCAGAGCCGCCGCTCAGGAAGTTTATGCTGAAACAGACGAGGAAAAAGGATATCGCTCTGTTTTCGGGCATGGCCAAGAAGCCCCTCCCCGAGACACCCGATGACCTGTCGATGACCGTGCTTATTCCGGCCTTTGCAATAAGCGAACTGAAGACAGCCTTTGAGATAGGCTTCCTGCTGTTCCTGCCTTTTCTTATAGTGGATATGGTTATAGCGAGCATTCTCCTGAGCATGGGCATGATGATGCTTCCCCCTGTCATGATATCGCTTCCGTTCAAGCTGCTTCTGTTTGTGCTTGTGGACGGGTGGAACCTGATAGTCGGTTCAATGATGAGGAGCTTTTAATGACGCTGGATATGATAAACGGAATAACCGCCCAGGTGTTCAAGGTGGTGCTTTTTGTGGCCGGCCCCCCGCTCCTGGTGGGCCTGGTTGTCGGACTCCTTGTAGGCCTCTTCCAGTCGGTGACACAGATACAGGAATTCACACTGATATTCGTGCCGAAAATGCTGGCGGTGTTTGCATGTATCTTCCTGCTCATGCCGTGGATGTCCGAGAAGATGCTGTCGTTTACCGCAAACCTTATACAGCAGATACCGTTTTACATAAAGTGAGGGCATTCTGATTCATGGTCAACAATGCGGATATGGATTTAAGTGTTTTCTCAGGCTATATAACGGGCTTTCTGTTTATCCTGCTGAGGACGAGCATATTCGTGGCCCTGCTGCCCGTCATAGGCGGTAAGCAGTTGCCCATGCAGTTCAGGATAGGCTTTGCGGTATTTATAGCCGTCCTCCTGACACCTGTCGTCAGATTTCAGGTTTCGGAACAGGATATGGCCATGCTGATATTAAAAGAGGTCTTTGTAGGCATTGCCCTCGGGTTCAGTGTCAGGCTCATTTTTTATGCCGTAAACATGGCGGGGCTGTTTATAAGTTATGCAATGGGTCTGGCAATGGGGATAGTCTACAACCCGGAGATGGGACAATCCACCTACATAGCAGAGGTTTACGGGCTCATGACCATGATGTTCTTCCTTGTGACAAACGCCCATCATGACCTTATTTATGTATTCGTGAAAAGTTTTCAACTGCTGCCCGGCGGCCGTGCAAACATGACGGTACTCGTCCCGCTGGTGCTGTCCATGACAAACAAACTGTTTGTCATTGCACTGAAGATATCCGCTCCGGTGCTTGTCGGCCTCCTGATAACCAATATACTTTCGGGATTTTTATACAAGGTCGCGCCGCAGCTTAATATCTTTTTCATTACTCTGCCGCTGAACATCTTTCTGGGATTTTTACTGATGACGGTGAGCATTCCCGTGTTCGAGTATGTGCTCGGGATAAACCTGGCCAACCTGAGGGGCGAGATGGCGCGCATTATCATGATGGCTAACAGGTGAAAACAGGGACGGGATATAAGGTGACGGATGCGATGCCGGGGTTCAGCGGTTCATGGATTGAGGGTTAGAGATGGCGGATGAATTTCAGGAGAAAACGGAACAGGCTACGCCGCGAAAGCGGGAGAAGGCGAGGGAGAAAGGTCAGGTCTCAAGGAGCCGCGACCTTTCCTCAATGGCGGTCATCGGCGGAATTATCATGATATTTTATTTCGGCGGGGAATATATCTTTAAAAAGTGGCTTGATATGACAGGCGCGATCCTCAGTCTCAGGTACGGCAGGGACCCTGTGCAGGTGGCCGGGATCGCAATCTGGCACGGCGGCATGCTGCTTGCGCCTTTTTTCATCGTTTCGCTCGTCCTGGCCCTCGGGGCAAGCATTGCCCAGGGTGGTTTCGTAATAAGACCGTTTAAATTTGACATGGAAAAGCTTGATCCGGTCAAGGGCCTTAAAAAAATATTTTCTTCGAACGGCCTGGTCGAGCTGGCAAAGAGTATCCTGAAGGTTTCCATAGGAAGCTGGATCGTCTATTACATCATTAAAAAAGACCTTAAGGTCTTCCCTACCCTTTCCGCAATGGACATAAGGGACATTGCGCGGGTCTCCGGCGACATGGTTATGGATGCCGTCCTGATCGCGTTCTGCTATTTTCTGGCAGTCTCCATTGTAAGCGCCATACTTGAGAAATGGCAGTTTGAGAAGGGCCTCCGGATGACGAAACAGGAGATAAAGGAAGAGCTCAAGGAATCCGAGGGCGACCCGCTCATAAAGTCGAGGATCAGGAGCATACAGAGGGAGGCTGCAAGGAAACGCATGATGCAGGAGGTGCCCACGGCAACAGCGGTGATCACCAACCCGCAGCATCTTGCAGTGGCGATCAGGTACGAAGACGGAAAGATGCCTGCCCCGAAGGTCGTGGCAAAGGGCGCGGGCATACTTGCCGCAAGGATAAAAGAGATCGCGGCGGAGCACGGCGTCCCGGTTATTGAAGACAAGCCCCTTGCAAGGTCTCTTTTCAGGCTTGAGCTGAATTCATTCATACCCGAGGAGCTTTACGTGGCGGTCGCCAGGATACTTGCACATATCTACAGGATGAAAGGCAGGATATGAAGCTGCTGTCATTGCTGAAGGAAAGAGAGGATGTGGCCGTTGCCCTGATGGCGGTGTCGGTCATCGGGGTGATGCTTCTTCCCATGCCGCCTTTCATGCTCGACCTGCTGCTGACACTTTCAATCTCGCTTTCCGTGACTATACTCATCACGGCCATCTACGTGAAAAAACCGCTTGACTTTTCGGTATTGCCTTCGCTGCTTCTGATGGCCACGCTTTACAGGCTTTCACTCAATGTCGCCTCCACAAGGCTGATACTTCTGAAAGGCAATGAAGGCACAGACGCCGCAGGGCAGGTTATCAAGTCGTTCGGAAGTTTCGTGGTCGGAGGCAACTATGCCGTGGGGATAATAGTCTTTCTGATACTGGTTATCGTTAATTTCGTGGTCATAACAAAGGGCTCGGGAAGGATAGCCGAGGTCGCTGCAAGGTTTACACTCGATGCGATGCCCGGCAAGCAGATGGCGATAGATGCGGACCTGAACTCCGGGCTTATAGACGACGCCGAGGCCCGGCTGCGCAGGGAGCTTATTGCACAGGAGGCGGATTATTACGGCTCCATGGACGGTGCAAGCAAGTTTGTGAGGGGGGATGCCATTGCAGGCCTGGTGATAACCGCAATAAATATAATCGGGGGGCTCATTATCGGCGTCCTGCAGAAAGGCATGCCGGTGGTTGATGCTGCAACCACGTACACCATACTGACGATCGGCGACGGCCTTGTTTCACAGATTCCGGCACTCCTCATATCAACCGCCGCGGGTATCGTCGTCAGCCGCGCGGGCAAGGAAAGCGATATAGGGAAGGACATCACAAGCCAGGTGCTGGTCAATCCCAAGGCCATGTTTACGGTAGCCGGCGTGCTGCTGGCCCTCGGTTTTGTGCCCGGACTTCCGCACACGCCGTTTTTCCTCATCTCGGCTGCATCAGGCGGACTCGGATATATAATGACAAGGATGCCTTCGGGCGAGGAGGTCCCCCAGGAACTCCCGGAGACCGAGCCTGAAGAGCCGAAGATAGAGTCATTCCTTGAGCTTGACCCCCTCAGTCTCGAGATAGGATACGGTCTCATACCACTTGTGGATGAATCGGGGGGTGAACTGCTCGGCAAGATAAAGGCGATGAGGAGGCAGCTTGCAGCGGAGCTCGGCTTTGTCGTACCGCCGATACACATAAAAGACAACCTGCAGTTGAGACCCCATGAATACAGTTTCCTGATTCGCGGGGTGGAAATCGCAAAGGGCGAGGTCATGATGGGGAGCTGGCTTGCCGTTGCCTCAGGGGATGCCGAGAGGATAGACGGCATCCCCACAAAGGAACCGGCCTTCGGCCTTCCTGCATACTGGATTGACGAGAAGCATGTGGAAAAGGCCCAGGCCTCCGGGTTTATGGTGGTCGACCCGGCCACCGTCATCGGCACCCATATAACCGAGCTTGTGAGGGAGCATGCATGGGAATTGCTGACAAGGGGGGAGACCCAGAAGCTGCTGGACAATATTTCAAAGTCTTACCCGAAAATCGTCGAGGAGCTCGTCCCTGCAAACCTTACACTCGGAGGGGTCCAGCGGGTGCTGCAGAACCTCCTGAAAGAGAGGATCCCGATCAAGGACATTATAACCATCCTTGATACACTGCTTGATTACTCTCCCAATGTCAAAGACCCCGAGGCACTTACAGAATATGTGCGGCGGGCCCTGTCAAGGATAATTACAAAACAGTATGTCAATGAGCAGGGCAAGCTGCCGGTGTTCACCCTGGACCCTGCATACGAGAACATGATATCACAGGCCCAGGCGGGCAGCA
>WFVK01000388.1 GCA_015491705.1 Nitrospirota bacterium
GTGCCTAAATGGGATGGCACCTCCCTCATTGCCGGAACTATTTATGACAACGGCAATGTGGGCATCGGCACAAGCCCGGTATACAGGCTTGATGTGGGCAGGACAAGCGAGGCCAACAACTACATAAGGGTCAATTCCAGCGGCTGGGGAGGGCTGTTGTTCTATGACGGATACGGTACGCACAGCGGCGCTGTAAGTTATATCCACTCTGCTGATTCGCTGGTTTTTCAGACGAAAATCTCAGGCGGCAATCCAACCGAGAAGGTCAGAATCACATCTTCAGGCAATGTGGGCATCGGCACAACCAACCCTTCAAGGAGGCTTTCCCTCGGCGGAACCGGCTACGCAAACGGCCTGTCAATCGGCGACGGGGAGACAACGCCGGCCTATCTTTACCACACGGCATATTCTTTGAGAATAGACGCCCCCGGTGACAGGATACAGTTCGGATCGGTTGAATATATTGAAGACTGCGGCGGCAGTTGCGTCAACATCGGAAGCGCCAACGTGGGGATCGGAACCGCCACACCGGCGGAAAAACTGCATGTCGCCGGACGTTATTTAAGAGTGGACGGCCTCGGGAATGAACAGGCATACATAGGAGGAGACGGCGCAGGCGCGGATGTTCAGATCGGCAGTACAAATGCGGCTATCACCAATGTCGCCCTGTGGAACACGGCATCATCGAGCCGGATGAACTTGTATGTGGGAGCTCTCTATGTCATGGGGGGCAGTGACCTTGCGGAGCCGTTCGAGATTTCGGATAAGCAGAACATCAGGCCCGGCATGCTCGTATCCATTGACCCTGAAAATCCGGGGCGTCTCCGGATATCGGACAGGGCCTATGACAAGACCGTTGCTGGAATTATCAGCGGGGCAAAAGGAATCAGGCCGGGCCTCACCATGATGCAGGAAGGGACAAAAGAGACGGAAGGGAAGTTTCCCGTGGCGCTCACGGGGCGTGTATATGCGTGGGCTGATGCATCATACGGCGCCATTGAACCCGGTGACCTGCTTACGACTTCCGATACTCCGGGCCATGCGATGAAGGTAACCGACCATAACAGGGGACAGGGGACCATCATCGGGAAGGCCATGACATCTTTGAAAAAAGACCGGGGGCTTGTGCTTGTTCTGGTGACCCTGCAGTAGTTTCATTGCACAATTTTCAACGAATGAGAGAGATTATGAATCAAAGGAGGATGAAAGCAGAATGAAACTACAACAGATATATGCACGGTCTGTCCTGCTGGCCATTGTACTGGTGCTGGCGGCCGCGACCGCACATGCTTACGTTCCGGTGAGAATTTCGATCAAGTTTATACTTGACGCAAACGGCAACCGCCCGGCAACCGGCAATCTGAACACCGATGCCGAAATCAACGCGGAATTCGATGCCGGCATTGATATACTGAGAAATGTCCTGAGCGAGTTCAGGATATACAGGACCGAACTTGTTGACCTTTCCGGTGTCAGCCAGTACTACAGCGCCGCTGCGAATAGCACGAACAGGGACAATTTACGCGCCGACGCGATCAGCAATCCCACCGCCTATCTCTGGAGAACCAATGCCATCAATGTATACATAAACGGAGGCACCAGTTCGGCCATAAGCAAATTTCCCCCTGACAACGACATCATACTGATGAATCAATGGTGCGGCAATACGCCTTCATGCATCCTTCACGAAATAGGTCACAGTCTCAATCTCCTGCATACCCACGAGGGAGGAGGGGCCGACGGCTGTGCTGATACGATCAGCGACAACTCGAGCTGGACCAGGGATGATATTGCATTAAATAACTTCGGCTGTGTGTATGCCGCCTGTACGGCGGCTCAACAGGACAAGGTGGATCTGGTTTTCAACAATGTCATGTCCTATCATATAAGCGAGCCACAGCTTCGCCTTTCTCCATGCCAGATGGACAGGATCAGCACCCAGGGAGACAGCGACCGGAGCTGGCTGCTTGCAAAGACACCTGTTTACGTCAACAGCGGTTATACGGGCCTGTTTCAGTTCGGCAGGTTTACAGCCCCGTACAAGACACTGCAGGCGGCGGTGGATGCAGGACTGGCAGGCAAGGTGCTCGTCCTGCAGAATGGATACTATACAGTCTCCACTGCCATAAGCGACAATACAACCATCGTCACCAGGTCCGCTCCTTCCACAATCGACAGGGGTGTCCTGCTTTATTCCCTGCCCGTTGACCTGGAAAAATCCGCCGTCCCTGAAGTGCGCCGCGCCGTCAAAGCCGTGCAGCTGGAAGATAAGGCGGCAAGGCAGGTTATAAAGGCGGCGAAGCAGGCGGCGGAAGGAGCTGCGACCGCTGCGGAAAGGGCCTCGATCCTGGCCGATGCCGAGGCGAGGAAGAAGCAGCATGAAGCCAATGCAATACAGCAACTGCTGAATGCCGTAAAATTTGCGGGAGGAAAGGAAAAGATCGCGATTCAGCTTGAGCTGGCGCAGCGCTACAGGGATTCGGGGAACTATGCAGAGGCTGTCAGATTTTTCAGTATCGTGGCGGATTCGACAAAGCAGGAGCATCTGAGAGAAAGGGCGCTTTATGAAGCAAACAGGGCGCAGGAAAGGCTTGATGCCTTACAGCAGCAGGCTGCCCCTTCGGAACAGGAATAAAAGCATGTGAAAGGAGTGATGAAAATGAGATGTGTTTCGAAATATATATTATATGCAGCCATGCTGCTGACTATATCGATTATGACCCCTGCTGCATACGCCGCAGGGCAGTCAAGCGCCAATTTCATAGTTAAAAGCGATGTAATCTCCGGAGGAGGGGGAAGCGGCGGTTCTGCAAATTACTCTATCGCGCACACGGCGGGGCAGTCATCAGCCACAGGAGAGTCATCCAGCGCCAGCTACGCCAACTACGCAGGATTCTGGCATGCGGCCACGAGGGCGCCTTCGCCGGATACGGACGGTGACGGCGTGCCCGATAATATCGACAATTGCTACCTGACCGCAAATCCCGGCCAGCAGGATACGGACGCAGACGGATACGGCAACATGTGCGATGCAGACCTGGACAACGACGGATTTGTGGGACCAAATGACTATTATTTATTCGGAGCGGCATGGTGGTCAAATTCCTCCAACCCCAATTGGAATGCTGATGCCGACCTTGATTCCGATGGTTTTATAGGTCCGAATGATTATTACATCTTTGGAAC
>WFVK01000389.1 GCA_015491705.1 Nitrospirota bacterium
GTATAACCGGCATGGTTCTACTGTTTTCGTGGATTCAGAAGGCCGATTATCAGGTGCTGTATTCAAACCTTTCCGAGGATGATGCGGGAAGGATAGTGCAGGAACTTGCGGACAGGAAAGTGCCTTATGAACTCGCCCCCGGAGGGACGGTGCTCGTGCCGTCCGGCAAGGTCTATGAACTCAGGCTTCAGCTTGCGTCGCAGGGGCTTCCCCAGGGTGGAGGGGTCGGTTTTGAAATCTTTGACAACACGAGTTTCACCACAAGTGAATTTGTCCAGAAGCTAAACTACAGGAGGGCCTTGGAGGGCGAGCTGGCAAGGACCATAAGGTCACTTGCCGGTGTAAGGCAGGCAAGGGTGCATCTCGTGGTTCCGGACAAGTCCATGTTCGCATTCCAGGAAGACAAGACCCGTCCGTCCGCGGCCGTGTTCGTATCCCTCCGGCAGGGAAGGAGGCTTAACAACCGGGAGGTGGAGGGAATAATATATCTTGTATCCAGCAGCGTGGAAGACCTGTCACCCGGTAATATCACGGTGGTTGACGACAGAGGCGAGCTGCTCACAAAACCCGGTGACGACGCGGTGATGAGCCTGAGTACCACCCAGATGGAATACCAGCACAAATTCGAGAAAAAGATGGCCTCCAAGATCGTAAGCATCCTTGAGCCGGTTGTCGGCATAGGCAGGGTGAAGGCAAGGGTGTCATCAGAGTTCGACTTTACCCGGAGCGAAAGGACCGAGGAGATCTACGACCCGGACGGCGCGGTTGTAAGAAGCGAGCAGAAGAGCACTGAAAAAACAACATCAGGCGGGCCTGCAGGCATACCCGGCGTTGCATCAAACCTGCCCCGCGGGGCGGCGGGCGGGTTTGCCTCTTCAGTAGGACAGTCTCAAAAGCAGGATGAGACAATCAATTATGAAACAAGCAAGACCGTAACCCGTATAGTGGAATCACCGGTGACGCTGGAACGGCTCACTGTGGCGATACTTATCGACGGAATACTTCCCTCCCAGAAGGACTCGGTTGAAAATGCGGAAAAATATACCCTGCACAGCGAAGAGGATATCAAGTATTATGAGGATATAGTCAAAAAGACCGTAGGGTTCAACGATGAGAGGGGAGACGAGATAAGTCTGACCGTCATGCCGTTCAGGGAGATTGATACCGGAGAGGCCGTGGAAGCCGGAAAGGATTACCTCCCCCTTGTTTATACGGTTCTGAGGTATCTTTCGCCTGTTGCGGTGGCATTGCTGTTTTTCCTTTTCATACTGAGACCGTTGGTCCGTTCGCTTTCAAGGATGTCGCCGGCGCCGGCGAGCGTATCCGTTGTGCCTGAGGGCGGAACTGAAGCGGCCCAGCCTGCAAAGCCGGCGGAGATACCCGTGGAAAAGCAGGTTATTGAATGGGCTGAGAGGCACCCGGAACAGGCGGCGGGTATAGTGAAGGACTGGCTGGAGGAAAAGTAGATGGCGGCCAGCGGATATGAAAAGGCGGCGATATTCCTGAGCGCGGTGGGTGAAGATGTCGCGGCAAAGATACTCAAAAATCTTGATGCCGATGTTATCGGCAAGATATCCTCCTGCATGGCAAAGATAAAGACCAATGACCGTTCCGAGGTGGAGGGCGTGTTCCACGAGGTTTCAGAGAAGATAGAGGCGGGCGCCATACAACTGGGGGGAGAGGAATACGTAAAGAAGATACTCACCAAGGGCCTTGGAAACGAGGATGCCGAGAAGATACTCGAGATGGTCGAGAAAGAGAGCCCGTTTGATTCGCTCAAGTGGGTCAATCCACGGACATTGTCGAATTTCCTTGTTACGGAGCATCCCCAGACCATAGCGCTTATACTCTGTTTTCTCGAGCCCCAGCAGGCGGCGGAAGTCATGCTTACGCTGCCGGAGCATCTCAGGGGCGATGTTGCACTGAGGGTGGCTGAGACCGAGAGGATACCCGAGAGCGCCCTTGAAGACATAGAAGATGTGCTGAAAGTCCAGCTTGACGTGGGTAAGGGCAGGGAGAGCAAGATATTTCACGGCACCAAAGTAATCGCCGAGATACTGAATCAGTGCGAGCGGAGCACGGAGCAGAGCATCCTCGAAAAGATCGAAGAGGAGAACAGCGAGATAGCGGAGGCCATAAGAGAGCTGATGCTTGTATTCGACGACATTGAGAAGATAGATGACAAGGGTATCCAGATGATACTGAAAGAGGTAAGCACGGAAGACCTGTCGCTTGCATTAAAGGGCGCTTCAACCAGCCTCAAGGAAAAGATATTCAGCAATATGTCGCAGAGGGCGGTCAAGATAC
>WFVK01000390.1 GCA_015491705.1 Nitrospirota bacterium
GCCTTCGTCACCGTTTGCGATTACAAACTTGATATCACCGGGAGCCGACTTTGTATGCGCCCATTTCTTGCCCGCAGGGAATCCTGCGCCGCCCCTTCCCCTGAGATTCGCCCTGTCGACCTCCTGAAGAACCAGGTCGGGAGTCATCAGAGCCAGGGCCTTTTCCAGGGCCGCGTATCCTCCGACCGCTATGTAATGCTTAATATTGCAGGGGTCGATCACCCCGTTGTTTCTCAGGGCGATCCTTACCTGTTTTTTATAAAACGGGATATCCGTCATAAGAGGTATGGGCTCGCTCGTGATATCGTCACGGTAAAGACCCTGCCTGTAAGGCATGTTGCCCAGCATGGAATAGCTCATGATGGATGAGACATCCCCGGGCCTGGTTCTCTGGTAGAAAATGTTCATGGGTTCCACCTTCAGCACCGGGCCTTTCTGGCATATCCCCTGGCAGCCCGTCCTGACTATCTCCACATCCACCCCGCTGTCCGCGGCCTCTTTCTTGAATGCATCTATCACCTTGTGGGAGCCCGTCGCAGTGCATGCGGTTCCGCAGCACACCCTTGCCCTGAGGGCATCAGGCCTGAACGTGGTGTCTTTCAGGCGCTCTCTGAACTCGTAAAGCTCTTTTGGACTGTTAAGTTTCTTCTTCATATATCTTCACCTTGATTATTTTAATGTAATTAAGCTATCCGTCTCCGTTTTTAATCTCGTCAACCATCTCCTCAAGCTTCTTCATGTCTATTTCACCGACTATGCTTTCATTGACCGTCGCCACCGGTGCAAGCCCGCAGCACCCGATGCATCCCACGGTCTCAAGGGTCATCGATAGATCGGGCGTTGTCTCTCCTTCCTCTATCCTGAATTCATCCCTGAGCCTGTTAAGAACTTTATCCGCCCCCCTCACATGACAGGCCGTGCCGGTGCAGACACGCACTATCTTTCTGCCCCGCGGCGTGAAATAGAACTGCTTGTAAAACGTCGCCGTGCTGTAAACATCGGACAGCGGGATATCGAGTTTTTTCGACAACCTTCTCAGGTCTTCCTCCGGCAGATAATTGCGTTCCTTCTGTATCTGCTGAAAGGCATGAATGAGGATGCCTCTTTTTTTCTGCGTCTCTGTCAGGACATCCCCGATATGGCCTATGACTTCATCAACTTTGAGATTCACGGATACCTCCCACCCCGGCATGGGCCGCGCCGGCTGCTGATTTTTCCAGTTCCCTCCTGGCGGCCATGTCCATAAGGACCCTTTCGGCGCCGAACTTTCCGGGCTCGTATTTTCTCAGTTTGAGCCTCTCCCTCGCCTTGTCGATATAGTCAAGCGTCATCGCAAGAATCTTCTCCGGGTCCGGCTCGAAATGAAGCGCTCCCATGAAGCGCTCAAACCATACTTCGGTCATGATCTTTTCAACTTCCCTGCTTGCACCGACCGGAGACTCCCCGCCCATGATTACGGGGACGCCGGATGCCGCGAAATATGTGCCGATTGCAATGGCCTTCTCGGACATCCACTCCGGAGCGATTCCGACAGCGGGCATTCCGCCGATCTCATCAGACAGGCCCCCCTCATGCGCCATGGCCGTTGCTATCGTGAGTATCCTCGAATTGTCAACGCATGCGCCGAGGTGAAGGATGGGAGGAATTCCTATAGCCTCACAGACCTCCCTCAGGCCGGGGCCGGCGTTTTCAAGCGCCGTCTCGGGCGTCAGATATCCGGCGGTCCCGCATGCCGCAGAGCCGCAGCCCGTGGAAACGATGAGAACGTCATTCTTTATAAGCTCGGTTGCAAGGTATTTGTGAATGCTCGTGGCCTGCACCCTCGGATTGTCGCACCCTACCAGCCCGACCACGCCCCGGATCCTCCCGGCCATGATGGCGTCGTTCAACGGCCTGAAGGATGCGCGCCATTTTCCGCCCTGCATGTATTCAATATATTCATGTGAAAAACCCGCTATCAGGGGTGTCTTCCGGGTTATATGGCTTCCCTCGCTCGTCCTGTTGGGATAATTGTCTATCGCCATTTTTACAATCTTTTCCGCTGTCTCCCTTGCATGGTGCTCATCATATTCAACGTGGACGGCGCCCGGTATCTTTGCCTTTGGGCTGGTTGTGATGACCTTTGTATGGAACTTCTCCGACAGCTTGGCTATGGCAGGCATAATGCACTGGACATCAACCGTCATGGCGTCGACAAGACCCGTCATTATCCCGAGCTCCTGGTTCGTAAACCCGCCGGCGGTGGGAATGCCGTGCCTCATGAGGACTTCATTTGCAGTGCAGCACATGCCGCCGAGATTGATGCCCTTCGCCCCCCTGGATTTTGCGTATTCAATCATGTCCGCAGAGGATGCCACATCAACGATTATTTCGGCGAGCGTGGGTTCATGCCCGTGGACTATGAGATTGACCTCGTCCTCCCTGAATATGCCGAAGCTGGACTCGGCCCTGAGGGGTTTGGGTGTCCCGAAGAGTATATCCGTGATGTCCGTCGAGATCATGCAGCCGCCCCATCCGTCCGCCAGTGCCGTCCTCAATCCCTGTGTCAGCAGGTGATCGGCCTCGTGATCCACACCGACACTTGTCCTGTGCATGGCCTCCACCACTTCCCTGTCGATGCCGCGGGGGGCGATACCCCATTTCTTCCATCTTTCCCGGGTCTTCCGGGGAGCCCTTTTGTTGTAATTCAGCTCGCCTGTCTGCCGCCCGAAATCCTCTATAAATTTAAGGGCGACATCCCTTGCGACATCATTGACGGGCCTGCCCTCGAATTCTATCCCGAGTATGTCCGCAACCTTGTACAGCTTCCTGACATCGGTTACCTTGAAGTCCTTTGCCGTGCCCTCGGCCGCGGCCAGGAGGGTCATGGCCATGTCCCTTGCGTGGTCGGAGTGGGCCGCGGTGCCCCCTGCTATCATCCTCACGAGGTTTCTCGCAGCCACGGTGGCAAGCGATGCCCCGCACACTCCCTTCGCCCTTTCCTCGGCGTTCCTGCCCACAAGCCGGCACGGGCCCATATGGCACACCCTGCAGCAGGCGCCGGTCTCGCCTATAGGGCATTGCTTGAGTTTCTCCGCACGCTCAAAACATGTCTCAAGGTGGTGTGCCTCACCCCATTGTATTATCTCTGCCGCTGATGTGCTTGCGCTTTTTGTCACTTTATCCATATATCCTCCATAATTCGTAATCGTGTCCGGTTGGTGTATCCGTAAAAACCGTCAACGGAAACGGACAACGTCTTCAGAACATCGGATCCATCTCAAGCGCCGGATGGCCGACACTCGTAAGATATTCCAAGAGTTTTTCAGAGTCCTCTGCAACGGTTTCATCCGCGATCTTATCCAGCAAGTCGGGTACACCCTCTTCCTCGCACCTCTTCTTGAAATCTTCAGCGATCCTCTCCTTGAGATTCTTCGTCATCCACACTATTCTCCTGATTCCGCCGTCTGCATAGAGGAATTTACGGCTGGTGATGAAATTCACCCCTATTCCCATGAACCCCGGGTTCTGCGTGCCTCCGCCGACTGTGCCGGCCAGCGTGGAGAACTTCATGCCCACAGGCGTCATGCCTGTATGGCCTCTCTGCACGAGCATGACGCCGTTGGCTTCGGGGATGATTGCAACGATACACTCGAAACAGCCGCAGGATGTCATGGGATTATCCATGATCGTGTACAGGTTGAGCGATTCAACAGCGCCCGCGGAATTGGCCTTGAGGTATTCATCCACACCGGCCCACCTGCCTGCCCTGGCGTCCAGCACCTCGCCCTTCTTTATGGGCTGGTTGCCGCCGGTGGGGTCTATCTCGAATGCCGCCTTTGTATCAAGCCAGTTGTAGGCGCCGCAGAGACCCAGGCGCTCCGGGCTTATAACGCATACGTGAGACGGCGCGAATGACTGGCACAGGAGGCAGGAATAATATGTGTCCACGGATTCGTCCGTCAGGCCGGCAAGCCTGTGGTCCCTCTCCCTGTAGACGGCTCTTGCCTGTTCCTGGAGTTCAAGGACGTCCTTTTCGTCGAAATAAAGCGTGACCTGGACCTTGTCAACAATCGCCTTGAACCTGTTGTGTGTCATGGTGTTGTGTATTGTGCCGATATGCTCCAGGGTGATGCCCTCCTTGTAAGCCTGTTTGCTGATTCTCATCCATACGATGTCGCGCTGTCCCATGTGCCACAGGCCCTGTGCCTCATTTATGTTATGATGGAGCTTTCTCTCGATAATGGCCTCAAAGTCTTTCTGCATCTTCCGGCCCGCAACGTCTATAACAATGCCGAGCGGCATCTGCCCGCCGGCCCTGTATCTTTCTTCTATATCAGTGCCCACAAGCACCACCTTGCCGTCTTCGACCTCCTCCATTTCCCTTGTCCTTACCCATTCAAAGGCAGGTGTGCGGTTTCCGCCGAACTCTATGAACATGTCTTCCTTCCTGATCCTCTCGCCCTCGAATGCAGGCCCGTAGGATACGGGGATAGGCGGTTTCTCAACGGTTACCTTGAGTCCCCTGACCTCAAAGGCCCGCTGCACGATCTTGCCGTGGTCGAGTTCTTTCTCGACATGCTCGTAGGTGCACACCCCTGTGGGGTGGATAACCGGAACATCGGTATCGCATATTGCAGGGTATCCCATATTGATGGCTCCCGCGCCCGTGGACCACTTGACGTCGTCAAGTTCCCCCAGGACAAGGGCGAATGCAAAGACCCTGTCCTTTGTGTATTTCAGATGCGCCCTGTAATCCCCGGGCTTGTTCCCTCCGAAGATCAGGGATGCCCTGATGGACCAGTCAAGAGCATACAGCGTATGCTCTGTCTTCGTGCCTAAAGGGACGATATATGTATCCCAGCCGAGCTCGACATTCTTCCTGAGGAGCTGCCTCGTGACGCTGTCCCCTCCTGATTCCCCGGAAAGGAATATAAGAATGTTCTTTTCCTGCAGTTCCCTCACGATCTTCACTGCGGTTTCATCGTCAGGGGCCGCGCCGATAATGGCTGCAAAACCCGGCATCCTGCCGTCGACAAGCTGGATACCGAGGTTTCTCTGAATGGTGTCCGTAATGAAACCGTTGTACACATAACCGGTTTCAGGGTCTGTATCCGGCTCGAGCCCTTCAATATATCTCAGGGCCAGTATGATCTCCTCGCAGAAAAGGGTTGCCATACCGGAATCCAGTGCCTCTCCGAGATACGGCTTCCAGAGCTTTTCCTCCGGCTCTTCGTGCAGCATCTCCCTTGCCATCTCCAGGGCGACCTTCATGTCGGCAAGCGTCTTGACAGGGAATGCCGTCATTGCATACACCAGCGGAAGATAAAAAGCAGTGTCGGGGAATTCAAACACGAAATCCTTTCCTTTTTCCGCAATTGCCTTATCAAGCATCTCCTCCGCCGTCCTGAAGAGACTGTGTGAAGCCCTTATTGCGGCAGAGGCAATTATCTTTGACATTTCAACCTCCTAATCGGTAATTATATGTACAGTGACAGAATCTTCCACCTAATGGCGCTTCCTGCACTTCCGGCACAAGCCGTAAAACTCTATGCTGTTGCCGAGCAGTTCGAATCCGTCTCTCAGCTCTTCCGGCACGTCCAGCTTGAAATCCCTGTGCAGATCAAGTATCTTTTTGCATTTAACGCATAGAATATGATGGTGTTTGGTGGTGTCGGGGTCATACCTCTTCTTGCCGGAATCTATCTTGAGCTCCTTTACACGCTGTTTGTTTTTCAGCGCCTCAAGCGTGTTGTAAACCGTTGCAAAAGACATTGTAGGATAGTGTTTCAGTACCGCCTTGTAAATGTCTTCCGCGGACGGATGCGATTTGTTGCCTCTTAAAAAGTTCAGTATGGCAAGCCTCTGTGGCGTTAATTTAATCTGAAGCCGCCTGAATTCTTTCATAATCCCGGTTATTTCCCTGTCATCCCGGCCTGTCCGGACCCCTTCTTCCGGAGGAAGTATCTCCGGTTGGCTCCACATGCGGGAATGACACGATTTTGAGTATTCGAATCAGCTAATAATTATTATTAGTTAATAATTAATAAAAATATCATACGGATGTCCGGCCTCCCTGTCAAACGCGCAGCCTGCGGAAAGTACCGGCGGCGCGGGAAGGCCTGCGCCGTGCAGGCAAAATCAGGTCAAAGTCTCTATGCCCGGTTTTTAAGAAACGTCGGAATGGCGTTCGCCTCCCTCGGGCCGACCGTTATCTTCCATCCCTCAAGCTTGTCCTCGAGCGCGCCGCTCAGGATTGCAACCTGCCCCGGCAGGATAAGCTCCTTGTTGCTGATCTGGTTCTCCACCCCGCTTTCCTTTATGAACTGGGCGATCTTTGCGGCCGTGAACTTGCCGGCAGCCCAGGCGGTCAGGACGGAAAGCCCCTCACAGTCCATTACGGCAAGCCGCGCCGGGACCCTGCTGTTTTCAATCTCGCCCGAGACGATGAAATAGGTGAGCGAGAAATTTGTTGTAATCATAAACGGTGAATCCGGGCCCGGCTCTCCGATTTCATAAATCTTCTGTTCAACCTGCATGGGCACCTGCGGGTCGGTGTAGAGATTCTGCCTCAGCGTGAAGAGCGCGAGATTCTTCCATTTTTCAATGCTGCCCAGTATGACTATTGATGCGTATTTGGCGATTGCAACAGAGGCAATGGATGCCTCGAAGAGGGGATCATCCCTTAACACGCTGTTTATTACCGGATATCCGAGCGGTTTGAAGTTCTTTTTAAGCGCCGAGCGCCTGATCTGCGTATTGTGCTCGATAATCTCTTTGGCTGTCTTTGCGCCGGAGTCAAGGACGATATCCTCCACGCCCAGCCCCTTGATCTTCTCTGTAAGCACCGACAGGGCCTCCGGACCCTGCGCGCATGCAACAAGCGGCACACCGTGAGCCTTAGCAATACCGGCCATGGCTTCGGCGTTTGCGTCGTCAGCTCCGTACAGCAGCGGCTTTCTCCCTGCGACTGCCTTTACGGCCGCCTCGGCCGCAGAGACATCTTTACAGTTCAGGATGATGGCCGCCTCGGGCGCCTTCTCCGCCACAAGCCTCGCAGCGGCCTCATATCTGGCCGCGTCGCCGGAGGCATATTCCACGGATATGGCATCAACCCTCAGCTTCTGTCCCACGCGGTCAATCTCGGAGGAGGCCACTTCCGATGCCTTTTCTGCAAGCTCTTCGTCGCTTAAACTGTCTTTGACATTGAGCGCCAGTGCACAGGGGTTGATGAACTTCTTCTCGTGCCTGAACATAACGGTCTCTCCGCCTATCTTTACGGCCTTTTCCCCGGTGCCGAGATCAAACGTCCTTATGGGCGGCGCCGAGGCCTCGCCAAGGGTCTTCTTTGCCTCTTCCGAGACATCGGGACAGGCTGAAAGTTCCACGCCTCCCTGCGCGAGTTTCATTGCAAAGGCCAGACATGTGGGAAATCCGCATTTCTTGCAGTTCGTCTTTGGAAGAAGCTTAAATATCTGAATTCCGGTTAATGCCATTGTTTACCTCCATATTTTGCTCAAACCAGTTCACCGATGGTCTTTTCAACGGTCTCTATCGCCGCAGGATGCCTCATGATAAGGAGGTTTGTACCGGCCAGGAGCATTGCTATGGCGGTAATCGCCTCCCAGGCAATGCCCCTCTCCCGGAGCGCGCCCCATTCAGGAACGTCCGCTTCCGGGGCAACGGTCTCCTTTATCTTCCAGACATACATGCCGACATCCCCGAGTATCGGCGGCTGCATGGTCGGGTCATTCTGGGCAAGGGCCGCAAGCCGTATCCTCTCCATCACCGAATAGGTGTATTCCAGGCCGTACCCGAGCGCGGAGCACATCGGGTCTGTAATGAGCTTTTCTTTGCTGAAACCCATCTGGGTTATCAGGATGTTCAACTGTTTTGCAAGATTGATGTCAAGCTCAGACATTGCGATCAGTTTATGATTATGGGCAAGGGCCGCGGCCACTATGGTTTTGTAATTGCCCTCCTGGGCCTTTCCGATTATGCAGTTGTACCCGCTTGCAGCCTCGGCTGCGGCGACCAGCACGGTCGAGTCCTTTTCGATGTGGTTGGAACCGAGTATGACAAGGGGGACATCAACGGCCGCCAGCACATCCCTGACGGTCTTTGCGGCATCTTCTGCGGACCTGTCGTCCCTGTCGGGGTGGGTGCTCAGGAGCCTCAGCGCAACAGCCTTTGCATTCAGTACATCCTGGCAGTGCCTGGCCCATGCGACAGTGTCCCCGCTTACATCCCTGTATGCGTCTTTTACTGTATCCGGCCAGTCATCGGGCGGACAGTCCTGGATCTCACAGGCGATCACGGGCTTATTGGGCTGTTGTCCTTCAAAAGACAGAAACGGAAGTGTGTTTTCACCGCCTACTGTAACCGCCCTGTCGTCTTTGCCGAAATCAAAGCTTAAGACCTTACCGGTGTAGGACTCTTTAGGAATAACGTAAGACATATCGACCTCCGTAAAAAGATTTGCTCAGGAAACAGACGCTGCTGCATTGAGCCGTTTTTTTCATCTACATCTCCAAGTACGAGTGCGCATAAAGTGTATTTCCGAGAAAGATGTCCGTTGTCTTGAGCACGTCCATAAGATCCTTGTCAAGAGGGTTCATGATCGCCGCTGAAAGACCCTCGTACATCAGCAGTGTCAGGTATACCCTGTCTATCAGGCTTCTCATCTCCTTCGGGACGCCGTTGGATACGTTGCTGAGCCCCACCACCGTCTTCATCGGGGGATCATTCAGTTCCTGAAACATCCTCACAGCCTTGATAGCATGGATGGCCTGGTCCTGCATCGTACAGACTTGGAGAATCAGCGGATCAAGAAAAAGGTCTTCCATCGGAACGCCGTATTCAGCAGCCCTGGCCATAATCTCCGCGGCGATCCCGCATCTCTCCTCCGCATCGGCCGGCAGGCTGCCCTTGCCGAGAGTCAGGGCGATACATTGTGCATTATGTTTTGCCGCCATCTCAAGCATCACAAACCTGTCCGGCTCGTTTGACGTGGAATTGATAAGGGGTCTCCCCCATTCGTTGTTATGCGCCTGCAGCCCCGCCTCAAGCGCGGCCGCATTGGTGGTGTCCAGGCACAGCGGGGCCTGGACGACCTGCTGTATGCTCTCGACCATCCACTTCATCAGGTCTTCGCCGTTTTCCTCGGCAGGACCTATATTTACATCTATGAAGTGCGCGCCTGCCTTCCACTGGGCTGATGCAAGTTCCTGGATGGGTTTCGGGTCGCGGGCGTTCATCGCCTCCCTGACCTTTTTCGCTATAACGCTGATCTTCTCACCTATAACTATCATTCTTCCGTTCTCCTTAATTGGGTTTTAAATCCTCAGTTGAGAACTGACAATCTGAAGCAAAGTTGTGAATTATAACATAAGTGGAAGGGAAAATATGTGCAATTATTTGGTAATAAGAATTTTAAATAAGAATTCACGCCGGCCGCGCCGCGGAGTTGAAGTTTTCCGCCGGTATCGGACATAATATTGCAATGAATCCCACGTTCAGCAAGGTCTATTCGGAACTCCGGGACGGAATGAAGCTCTCCAGGTGCCGGAAGTGCGGCTGCATGAAGGGAACGCTGGAGAATCTCAGGGCATCCCTCCCCCTGCTCAGGGTCAGGGACGCTGGGGAACTGCTCCGGCATGTAAATGAATGGCTCGGGCAGCTTGAGCCGCTTGAATATCCCTGTCTCGGGTGCAAATACTGCATACCGCCGGAGGCCATGACCAAACTGACCGCAAAATACCCGGCCCTCGCATCGGCCACCCTTTCAGGCTGCGGGATGACGGTAAACAATGATTCATGGCCGCCTGTTGAAGGCGAGTATACCGTACTGGACGCATCAGCGCCGGTGGCCGTCTCCACGCTCTCAAGCGTCAAACTCGAGGAAAAGCTGGCCAGGCTCAGGCCCGAAGGGCTCTGCATCGTCGGCAAAACAGAGACTGAAAACATCGGCATCGATAAGATAGTGAAAAACGTCACTTCCAACCCCGCGATCAGCTCCCTGATCCTGGCGGGAAAGGACACCGAAGGCCACCAGAGCGGAAAGACGCTCCTCGCGCTGTGGGAAAACGGTGTGGATGAAAACATGCGCGTGATCGGCTCAAACGGCAGGCGTCCGATCCTCAGGAATGTAACGCGCCAGGATGTGGAAAAATTCAGGACACAGATACACATAGAAGACCAGATAGGCTGTGAAAACACGCGGACGTTGACCAGGAAAATCCGGGAAATGTCCCGGAAGGCCGCGGCGGCGGGCGCATCGTCATGCGGATGCCACGGAGACTGCGGCACCCAGACCGTTGCCGTATCAATGCCGGCCCTATCCGCTGCAAAGGTCGCTTCCTCGGAAGTTCCCGTAGTTACGGCAAAAAAACACAGAAAGTCAGCGGTCAAGCTCGACAGTGCCGGGTATTTCGTGATTCTGCCGTCCGGCAAGGATAAATCCATCCTGGTCGAGCACTATTCCTATGACAACAAGCTGCTCAGGAAGATCAGGGGCAAGAGCAGCCGGGACATTTATTTTACGATTATCAATAACAAATGGGTGACGGAGTTAAGCCATGCGGCATATCTGGGGAAAGAGCTTGCAAGGGCTGAATTATCCATCAGGGAAGGATTCAAGTTTGTTCAGGACGGGGCATAGTGGGGAAAATAACGGCAGTAGCCAATCAGAAGGGCGGCGTTGGAAAGACTACCTCGGCTATTAACCTGAGCGCTTCCCTTGCCGGAGAGGGGAAGCATGTCCTGCTCATTGATTCCGACCCCCAGGGCAATTCAACGAGCGGCCTCGGCATCGACAAGGAAGACATAAACGTCAGCCTCTATGACCTGTACACCGGCGCGAAACGCATAGAAAAGGTGATCCGCCGGACAGGCGTTGAGCATCTTGAAATCATATCATCGAACATCGAGCTGATAGGCGCCGAGGTCGAGCTTTCATCAAGAGACGGCAGGGAGACGATACTGAGGAATGCCCTTGAGCCGGTCAAACACCGGTATGATTACATCTTTATCGACTGCCCCCCGTCCCTGAGCCTGCTGACACTGAATGCCCTTGTTGCGGCGGACGGCCTTCTCATTCCCATGCAGTGTGAATATTATGCGCTTGAAGGAATCAGCATGCTTCTGAGGACCTTCAACATGGTAAAAAATTCTCTCAATCCCTCCCTTGAAATAGAAGGGATACTGATTACAATGTTTGACGGAAGAATCACCCTCGCCAACCAGGTGACGGATGAACTGAGGAGGCATTTCGGTGACAAGGTCTACAGGACGATCATCCCGAGGAATGTCACCCTTGCCGAGGCGCCGAGCCACGGCAAACCGGTTATAATGTATGATATACACTCAAAAGGCGCCCGCAGTTACATGGAGCTTGCAAAGGAGATAATAGGTCAATGAAACCCGCACTCGGAAAAGGCCTCTCGGCCCTGATACCCGGAACAGGCAAAGGGAAGGCAAAGGAGATACTGGAAATAGACCCGGAGAATATCGTCCCCAACAAATACCAGCCGAGGAGGGTATTCAGGGATGAGACCCTGAACGAACTCGTTGCCTCAATAAAGGAAAAGGGCGTGATTCAGCCTGTAATCGTGAGAAAGACAGACGGCGACTCATACCAGTTGATTGCGGGCGAGCGGAGGTGGAGGGCCGCGAAAATGGCGGGGCTCTCCGGTATCCCCGCCATTGTAAAGGAAGCCGCCCCATCGGAGGTGCTTGAACTCGCCCTCATAGAAAATATCCAGAGGGAGGACCTCAACCCCCTTGAGGCCGCAGAGGCTTTTCAGAGGCTGATAAACGATTTCAATCTTACCCATGACGACCTGTCTGCAAGGGTCGGCAAAGACAGGGCGACCGTGACCAACTACCTGAGGATACTGAAGCTGCCTCCTGAAATCAAACAGTGGATCGCCGAAGGCTCCCTGAGCATAGGCCATGCAAAGGCCCTGCTGCGGGTCGACAACCGGCGCCTTCAGATAATCATGGCAAAGAAGATCATCCGTGACGGCCTGAGCGTAAGGCAGGCCGAGGCATTAAGCAAAAAAAGCGCCGTTGTCTCACGGCCCAAACTCCCGGCGGCCAGGGACCCGCAGATCGCCTCTCTTGAGGAAAAACTCGTGCAGAGCCTGGGCACAAAAGTCCGCCTGATCCACAAATCAAATAAAAAGGGAAAAATAGAGATAGAGTATTATTCCCTCGAAGAGCTTGACAGGCTCCTTGAAATCCTCATAACCTGAAGCCCTTCCCCTGCTGTAAAAAAAGCTGCATCCGCCCCGGTTTGTGGTGCACCTGTATTTTTAAAAAGAGAAATACCCCGCCCCCCCTGGTTATCTTTTTATTTGCACAAAATATTGAATTTTGATGCAGTTGTTCGCAATCTCTTGTTGTGCTTTAATTTACAGCCTCATATTTATTTATGATACTTCGTAGGGGAGGATTACAAACACATATCGGCATAAATCAGCGGTGGCTGTAAGCCATCCGCTGGATTTAATTGTTATGCTAGTTTTTTCTGTTTTTTAATAATTTCAGACAATGATCTCAACGCTTGATTTACAGAATCATGATCAGGGAAAAATTTTGCGACATCGGGCTCAATAACTACAACATTTGTCCCTTTTGCATATCGTTTTGCATATTTCCCCTGAATGCCTTTGCTGAAATCATACTCTTCAAGCATGTCCGGATCTTTTTGCACTTTCTTCATATTGCTT
Organism: Nitrospirota bacterium; assembly: GCA_015491705.1. Taxonomy (GTDB): domain Bacteria; phylum Nitrospirota; class Thermodesulfovibrionia; order UBA6902; family UBA6902; genus JAADFS01. Next base: position 12,711 of record WFVK01000390.1, read on the forward strand.
CCTTTCTTTTTTTGTTGCCTTTCTTGCGCTTATTATTCTGATTTTATTTCCTCTTTCTGTATGAACAACTACCAAAAGACGATTTTTATATGAATTCCCAATTAAAACAAATCTATCTTCTTTATCTGAATGCAGAGGGTCATAAATGGTCAATGATAAACTATCCCCAAAAGCTGTGCTGGCCTCATCAAAAGATATGCC
>WFVK01000391.1 GCA_015491705.1 Nitrospirota bacterium
ACAGCATCCAGTGGCAGAAAAAACATTTAAAAAGTTTATCCGGATTTTATAAGAAATCAAATTATTTCGAGGAAATTACAGAGATCATAGAAGATTTCCTGAACAGGAAATATACATTTCTCATCGATCTTGATATGGCCTTTATCTTTAAAGTGAAGGAATATCTCGCTCTTGACACCGGTGTTATCTTTTCTTCTGAAATACACTCGACAGGAACAAGAGACGAAAAGCTCCTGTCGATTTGCAAATCCCTCAATGCAACAACATACTTAAGTGGAAACGCCGCGAGGAATTACCTGAGGGAATCGATTTTTTATTCGGAAAATATTAATGTGCAGTGGCACAACTACAATCATCCGTACTATAATCAATTGTGGGTGGAAAAACAGGGGTTTATCTCCCATCTTTCAGTAGTCGATTTGCTTTTCAACCATGGACGGGATTCGCTTGATATACTGACCGGGGAAAAAACCATTCCAAGGCCGGAAAATATAAGTGTCAGACATGCCGGTGAAACATGAAATCTCCTCCGGCAGGCTATCAGGTCCGTTTATGCAAAATCGAGGTTAATGTTGCATAAAGCGGTATACTTACATCTCTGCCGGCGGTATTTTATGCAACTTTAAGGTTCACACAATTACCATCAGGGGAACAGATATGAGAACCATACTCGTTACAGGCGGAGCCGGATTCATAGGCAGTAATTTTGTCGAATACTGGTTTAATAAATACGCTGATGACAGGATTATAGTTTTAGATGCATTGACATATGCCGGGAATCCGGATAATTTTCCCGAAGGTATCAGGAACTCCGATCGATTCGAATTCTGGTACGGCAATGTAACCAATGACGAACTGGTCAACAATCTTGTATCGAGAGCCGATATTGTGGTACACTTTGCCGCTGAATCCCATGTGGCGCGGTCTATCTTCGACAACAAAATATTTTACATCACAGATGTCATCGGGACCCAGACCGTGGCCAATGCAGTGCTCAAAAACTATAAAACCGTCGAAAGGTTCATTCATGTGTCCACCTCCGAAGTCTATGGGACCGCTCTGTCAAAACCCATGACCGAGGACCACCCGCTGAATCCCATGTCACCCTATGCAAGCGCCAAGGCGGGAGCCGACAGGCTGGTCTACTCCTACTGGGCTACATATGATATTCCAGCGGTCATTGTCAGGCCGTTTAATCAGTACGGGCCGCGCCAGCATCTTGAAAAGGTCATCCCCCGGTTCATCACCAGCGCTTTAAAAAATGAAGCATTGACTGTCCACGGTAACGGCTCGGCGAGGCGGGACTGGCTGTACGTTGACGATACTTGTGAGAGACTCGACATAATAATAAATGCCCCTCTTGGAAAAGTAAAGGGAGAAGTTTTTAATATCGGATCGGGGTTTGATCTTGATATACTGTCAATTGCAAGAATGATTTTGAAAATTACCGGCAGGCAGGAGAGCCTGATAACATTCATCGGTGACCGTCCAGGACAGGTTCAGAACCATGTGTCATCGACCGGGAAGGCTGCCGAAGTTCTGGGTATCAAACCCGGCCGCCCTTTTGAAGAAGGCCTGATAACAACTATTGAATGGTATAAAAACAACGAGGAATGGTGGCGCAAGATAGAGTGGATGAAACATATCAGGATAATGACGAAATCCGGAGAAATAGAGCTGCACTGATCACGCAGCTTAAGCTTAACCTCGATGTCGCATAAGGCAGGCTGGAGTTTAATCCCTCCGTAATATCGATGTTACGTAAACGGGCATATAAAGATGAATATTCTGTTTGTAATTTCTGAACTGTATTTTTCAGAGCCGCTGGGGGTCATGCAGCTCAGCGCTGTCTGCCGTAAAAATGGCCACAGGACAATGCTCGTGTCATTAAAGGATCATTCACTCGTTAATGCGCTGAATGCCTTTGATCCCGACCTTGTCGCATACAGCACCATGACTCCCGACGAGCGCCTGTTTCAGAAGGCGGACGGGATTGTCAGGTCCTGGATGAAAAAGACCGGGAAAAACGTCCCGAGAATCATGGGTGGGCCGCATCCAACCTATTTCAATGAAGTGCTTCAGAAAATGGACCTGGATGCCATTTGTGTCGGCGAAGGGGACAATGCCATCCTGGGCATTCTCGATAGAGTGGAATCAGGGGCCGACTTTTCGATGATACCCAACGTCATCCCGCGCGGCGGTTGCAGGTTGATCAAGGAAGTCATTGACGATATGGACTCTCTCCCCTTTGTTGACAGGGAACTGCTATACAGCGTTTCGCCCGAACTTCAGTCTGTGGGCATCCGCTCATTCCTGACACAAAGGGGCTGTCCGTACAGGTGCACTTACTGCTTCAATCATGCTTACAACAGGATGTTCAGGGAAGTCAGGCGCAACATTGTGCGCAGGCGCTCTGTTGATCATCTGCTCGAGGAGATAAAATACGTTGTCAGAAATTATCCGGTGGTACGCTTTATCCGCTTTGCGGATGATGTCTTTGTAATCCGCAAGGATGCATGGCTGGAGGAATTCGCTGAGAGATATCCGCGCGAAATCGGCATACCGTTTTACTGTCTGATCCGGGCCAACAATCTGACGGAAGAAGTGGCCCGCCTCCTCTCCAGGGCGGGGTGCCGGTCAATCGGAATGTCCATAGAATCCGGAAACGCCGCCGTGCGTAATAAAATATTAAAGAGAAACATGCCCGATGAGCTCCTGATCGAATCATTCGCCATTGCCAGGAAATACAGACTGAATGCGTATGCCAACACTATGATGGGCCTTCCGGGCACTACTCTGGAGGACGATTTCAATTCCTTCCTGTTCGCCAAAAAGCTGAAGCCGGCCTTTCCCTCCTTTGGAATGTTTGCACCGTTCCCGAAGACGGAATTGACCGAATTTGCAATCGATATGAAATATCTTGATCGCGATTATGATTACAATACGACCTTTGTAATAAAGTCGGTTCTTAATTGTTACACCGAAAGGGAAAAAAACATGCAACTGCGCCTGCTCTATCTTTCGACACTTTTCTGCTGTCTCCCTGATTTTATGACTCCCCTGCTGAAGCTGTTAATCAGGCTTAATCTGACACTGCCGTACCGCGTGGTCTATAACATCATCAACACATACATGCAGGGCGTGAGGATATTCCCCGGCGCCTATCCGAGAAACCTGCGCTACATCATGAAAAACGTGTGGCTGGCTGTTAAATATGACCTGTTTTCAGAAAAAAGAGAACTCAAATAGAGAGGGCCGTATGTGCAATCAGGATACCGCTCCGGAAGAGAAACGGAAAGCCGAAAAAATAAAAAGCATTTTAAAAGATATAAAACCTCACGGCATCCGGAACGGGGCAATCTGTTTTCTCTCCGGCGACAGGCTGCCCGTGCAGACCGCGGGTCCGGGTCTTCAGGGGAAAATTCAGAACTTTTTAAAAAAACACGGGAAGGTATATTATTTTCTGCTCGATCTTTTTATGCCTGTTTATGACGGCCCCCTGCGAAAAAGAATCAGGGAGATATTATTCCGCTATGACGATAAAAGCGTAATACTGAACCTCGGAAGCGGTCCTGCATGCTACATGGGCCGCAAAGACATAATTAACATAGATGCTTATGCATTCGATGAAGTCGATATAGTCGCCGATGCATCGGATATCCCCGTAGAGAATGATTCAGCGGACCTCGTTATCAATATTTCGCTTCTTGAACACGTAAGAAATCCTTATGCGATAGTAAAAGAGATGCACCGGATCGTAAAGTGCGGAGGAGAGATATTCTGTTTTTTACCGTTTCTGCAGCCTTTTCATGCGGCGCCGCATGATTTTCAGCGCTGGACCGAACAGGGAGCAAAAGAACTTTTTTCATTTTTTGATGAGGTGGAGATATCCATAGCCCAGGGACCTACGTCCAGCCTGCTCTGGATATTACAGGAATGGCTGGCGCTCTCTCTTTCTTTCGGCAGCAGAACAGTCCATGATATATGGTTTCTGTTGTTGATGGTTGTTTCAGCTCCGTTAAAAATGCTGGATGTGTTTATGGTAAAATTGCCTTATGCCGAAAAGATCGCAAACGGCTTTTATGTTGTCGCAAAAAAATTGAAGTAATCCTTAATATTGCATAAACGGGCAAG
>WFVK01000392.1 GCA_015491705.1 Nitrospirota bacterium
GCATGAGGGCGATGGTGTTATGCAACTGTAAGGTATATACAAGCATGTATTATTGGATGCTTTCAATTATTAAACGTCCCCAAATAGTTATTCATAAGAGTAAAGGATATGTTGTTGCGAAAACTCCAGAAAATGCCCATCTTTCTCAAGAGTTTTTCCTTGCTCCTGCAACAAGCTACGCCATTATTTGATGACAACTATTATGGGACTGTCAATAGCGTCTTTTTTAATATCGAGCATCTAATATTACACGCTTTTGTCATGACACTATTCTCTTTTCAAGCCCGAATTCTACCGCTTTCCTGTAGGGCAAAGACCAGATTTTTTCTGTGCTGTTCCACTTTCCCCCTGCTTCCGTAACAAGATTTCTTATATCTTTTTCTACATATCCCACGCGTACAGAAACAATCTTATTTGATCCGGCAGGTTCCTTAGGCTTTGTGCTCCGGTTATTCCTTGCCAGTGGATATCATCAACAATAAGCTCAACTGTCTTGTACCTCTTTTTTCTCTCTTCTCGTAACGGTAGCGGACGCAGACAAGTTGATCTCCGTATGTCTGTATGAGAGTTTTTTGGTTCCTCGCCGGCCCGGTAATAGTTTTAATCCGGTCTGCATGAATGCCACATCCCTTGTTATTAAACAAAATAATTAATGATGAGAAAAATAATTATTTGTTCTATAATATTGTTGCCCGGTTGATTTGTCAATAAATAAATTGGCAAAAAAACGATTTCATTAAAAGGGGACATGACGAATAAATTCCTGACACACATTGCAGTGAACAGGAATATTACGGCTAATACTCAGAACCAGGCGCTCAATGCTATCGTATTTCCCTATAAAGAGGTTCTCAAAAAAAGATAGGAGATATCGGTGATTTCCAGAGGGCAAAAACACATAGACGCCTTCCGATTGTATTTACAAAGGAAGAAGCGAAAAAAGTAATTGTGCAGCTTGACTGTACGAAGAGGCTGAGGGCAAGTCTGCTATATGGATCAGGGATGAGGTTAAAGGAATGCCTCAGGTAATTGCTTCCGATACTTTTTGCTTGGTGGTATCCTTTCTATAGGGCTTCGGTCTCCTTTCTTTTAACTTCTCTTGTTAACTCCTAAAAGAGGTAACCGAAGCCTCCTGCTTTTTGCAGGTATTTCAGGACTTGACCCCGCAGATATAACAGGCAATAAAATTTGACTGGTCATTTTTAATGGTCAATGTTATAATGTTTGTATGAAAACGATCGGCGCTGCAAAATTTAAAGAACAATGCCTGTCAATTCTTGAAAAGGTTGATAAGGAGGGGATTATTATAACCAAGCACGGGAAACCCGTGGCAAAGCTCATCCCGGTTGAAATCCGCTCCTCCGGGCTCATAGGGAAGATGAAGGGAAAGATTAAAATCAAAGGGGATATTATGTCAACAGGATTAAAATGGAATGCTCAATCTTGACACCCATATCCTCATATTCGCCTTGTGTGATAAGCTGACCAGAAAAGAGAAGACCATTCTTGCAAAAGAACCGTGGAGTATATCATCGATTGTAATCTGGGAGATAACCAAGCTGTCACAGCTTGACAGGATTGAACTGGACATAGATGCTCCGGAGTTCTCTCTGATACTATCTAATATTCATATCTGGCCATTGAGTCTGGATATTTGCCGGGCCATTAAAAAACTTGATTTTACCGGTGATCCGGCGGATGAAATAATTGCAGCTACAAGCCTTGTTCATAATGTCCCCCTGGTCACAAGAGACCGTCACATACTAAAGTCAAAGATAGTTCCCCTTATTTGAGGCCTTTCATCATAGTTGCCGGTTTTTTTATCTCAAAGGAAAAGAGTGAGATGTTTGCAAATTCATTCAGAATATTGTCGTGGAAGTCCTGCCTTATCTGCTCCCTTTGTTTCTGTAAGTTCTTCTCAATCTCAAGCCTCTCGTGATATAAACGGCAATTATCCATTGCAGAGGGCAATGCAAAGGGCAGGATAAGAGAGACAAGGGCCAACGTGCTCAGGCTCATGGATGTTTTCCCTAACACCCCCGGAAATACATAAAGGAAGATGAAGATACCACCTACCGTCAACGGGGCAAGGAGGCTTAAGAATATCTGCTTTTTGAGGAAAGGATCCTTTTCATTAATGAAGAGAGCGGATCAACTCGCTGTCATTTTGAACGAAGTGAGAAATCTTAATTTGTCGCAATATAAGGATTTCTCCCGCTGGTCGAAATGACGCAAACTCAGGATCAGTTTCAAAAATCAGCTTCCGCAACAGATACTGACTATTTTGGGACGTTTAATCCTGCAAACATTTTCTGCAGGTGGGCAGCACAGTTCACGGTGAATACAAGATCACGCCTGTAGCCACGGGAGGTCCGGTTATTTTAAGGAAAAGTCCCGTCTCATCTGTAGAGGTTTGCTCTCCGGTAAAGTCCGGATTGCTCCTATAACAGCCTTTTAACCGCGGAGACAATCGCACCCTTTGATATTTCCTCGTAATCAAGAAGTTCGGCGGGTTTCCCGCTCCTGGGCATCTTCCTGACGGCAAGGGAATATACAGGCACCGGTTTTTCTGCAATCGCACTCCTTACGGCCTCGCCGATGCCCCCTTCGCTGAAATGGTCTTCAACGGTAATAAACACGCCTGTTTCCCGGGCGGCCGTTTCAAGGGTCAGGCGGTCGAGGGGCTTTATGCTGTAAAGATCGACAATCCTGATGAAGATACCCTCTTCCCTTAATTCCACGTATGCCTGAAGCGCCTCATGCAGCGTGATGCCCGCGGCAATAACGGTCACCCTGTCTTTATCGCTCTTTCTCAGTACCTTGCTCCCGCCGATTGCGAATCTCTCATCCCTGCTGTATATAACAGGTGTCGCCTTGCGAGTGGTTCTTATGTAGGCGATGCCTTTATGCCCCGCCACTGCTTCGACCAGCCTTTCGGTGGATACGGCGTCCGAGGGATACAGGACCACGCTGTCGAGGACCGCCCTGAACATCGAGATGTCCTCAAGTCCCATTTGCGAGGCCCCGTCTTCACCTATTGAGACCCCCGCATGCGAGCCGCAGAACTTGATGTCGGCGCCGGAATACCGGCTCATCCTTATCTGGTCGCATGCGCGGGTCATGAATGCGGCAAAGGTGGAGACAAAGGGTATCTTGCCCCTTGATGCAAGGCCGAGGGCGACGCCGGCCATGTTCTGTTCTGCAATATACATCTCGAAAAAACGCTCCGGATATGCCTCCCGGAATATCTCTGAATAGGTTGAATTGCTTACCTCCGCATCCAGCACCACCATGCCGGGAAATGCCGGGAAAATACGCTTCAGTGCGTTTCCGTAAGCCTTTCTTGTGGCAACGGCGCTGCCCGGCTCATAATAAACGTCCTCCATATCCTGCGGCGGCTTTCTCACGGGCTCCAGGTCTTCCGGGGGGGGGATCTCTCCGCGTACGGATTTATCCACCTCCCCGAGTTCTTCAAGGGCGCGGGGCAGGTCCTCGCGGCTGATGGTCTTGCCGTGCCAGCCGTTTTTATCTTCCATGAAAGAAACACCCCTGCCTTTTACGGTCTTTGCAATGATCATGACAGGCCTGTCCCCCGCGGTCCGGGCCTTTTCATAGGCGGAGAGAATTCCGGCTATGGAATGCCCGTCGATTACAATGGTCTCCCACCCGAAGGAAGATATGCGTTCTTCATAGAGCGCCAGGTTGTGCCCGCACATTGTCTCTCCGCGCTGGCCCAGGCGGTTTACATCAAGGATACCCACAAGATTGCCGAGCCTGTAATGAGCTGCTATCTGAATCGCCTCCCACTGCGAGCCCTCGGCCATTTCACTGTCTCCTATGAGCACATATGTCCTGTACGGGAGCCTGTCCACATATGCGGCGTTTATGGCTATGCCCACTCCGATGGAGAGACCCTGCCCCAGCGAGCCGGTTGCCGCTTCAACAAGGTTAAATGCCTTTGTGGGATGGCCTTCAAGGCGGCTGCCGAACTTCCTGAGGCTCATCAGTTCATCTTCGGTCAGCACGCCGGCTGCGGCCCACTGTGCATAAAAAAGAGGCGCGGCATGCCCCTTGGAAAAGATCAGCCGGTCATTGTTGGGATGGCCGGGCCGTGTGGTGTCGAACCTGAATGTTCCGCCGAACAGGAGGCACGTCATCAGGTCGGTTGCCGACAGGGAAGAACTCGGATGGCCGGAACCGGCGTTTGTCGTTGACACAAGAATATAGTAACGGATCAGTCTTGCAATTTTTTCCAGTTTTTCCCGGGTATTCACACGCCTCCTTTATAAAGCAGGGCTGAGGTTAATGATATACTAATGGTATCCATTCTCTTCATCAAGCCATTTCTTCAGGGTCTTTATCTCCTCCCCCGTCAGCGACATGGAGGGCGGTATATCCCCCCCTGTCATAAATGCCAGGGCCTTGTCAAACTGGGTTCTGAACATCCCGTAATGGTCTGCAAAGCTCTGTATCATGGCCTCGGAAAACGTCATGGCCGTCTTCAGGTTTCTTGACGCCTCGTATTCATTGCCTGTCTGTGCATACGCCGTGCCCCTGGCAAAAAACGCAGCCCCGTGGTCCGGCTTCAGCTCTATGGTCCTGTCAAAATCAGCTATCGCGCTCCTGAAATCCTCCTTTCTCATATACGCTGTGCCGCGATAGAAATACGCGCGGAAATTACGGTCGTTCATCCCTATCACCGTGCTGAAGTCTTCTATGGCCCTGTCAGTATCCTCTGTCTTGAGATAGGCGACACCACGGCTGAGAAAGGCGATTTCGGTTCTCTCCCCCGCCTCTATGGACTTTCCGAAGGCCTCGATACTTTCCTTATGCCTGCCCTCAACAAAAAAACGCTGTGCATCCCGGAACAGTTCTTTGGCATTCATGGTTACCTCCTGTTAAGGCCTGTATGCCGCCGGCGCATCTTCCGGCTTTTTAACGGCTTTCCATCATGCTAAAACTTCCAGAAAAATTTTTCAATTGTTTTTGGATAGGTTTTTTTGTAATATATATATGCATCTGCGATAATTACATCATATTGCTGCATATGAAAAGCAGGTATGATTTAAATCATATCCATTGTGATCATTCGACTTCTCCCTGGATAAACCGGGCCGTTGCAACAAACCGTGGCGAAAAAGAAACATACCGGCAGGCGGCAAGGGCATTCGCCCCCGAAAGAGGGCCCGTGCATCTGTATAAACAGGGACTGCAGGCTGAGAAAACAGAAAAACTGCAAAGGGGTTGAGGCCTGCCCGGGATTCCGGGGCAAATAATAAATTAATATTGCACCCGATGCCTTTTATACCGCTGTAAGGCAACAAACGGAACATGTTAAAAAACAGAAGGAAATGCGTGAGATTTGAGGTCCCGCTCAACGTAAGGTTCCGGCCTACTTACGGGGCTACAGACTATGCAATAGGTGTAACAAGGGATTTATGCAGCGAGGGGTTCAGGGTCGAGGCGCATGATTTCAGATTTATTGTGTATGAACACTTGGAACTGATGGTGGATCTCCAGCCGGGGAGGAAGTCTGTTGCCGTGTTTGGAGATGTTGTATGGAAGAGACAGACCGGCAGGAAATGCCTGGCGGGAATTGCACTCAAAATGAAGGACAGGGGCCTGCAGAAACAGGCGCTGGAAAAGATATTCTCCTTTGTGCATATCCCCTATACCGACTCCTCGGGCCTGCCCAACAAGCTGGGATTCATAAAGGAGTATTACAGCCACGGATACAGGTGCAGGGTTACTTTCAGGCTCCTGAAGGAGACGGCCAAGGATGCGCGGAATGTCAGTCTAATAGGTGATTTTAACAACTGGGACCCTGCCGAAAACCACATGGTGCGCATCGACAACGGCGATTTTATCATCACCGTGGATCTGGACAGCAACAGGGAGTACAGGTTCAGCTATCTGATCGACGGCACCCGCCGGGAGAACGACTGGTACGCCGACAAGTACGCAAGGGACCGTTTCGGTTACAAGATATCCGTTGTGGTCGTGTGAAGATACCTTGCCCGGAGCACGTATTACAGCATTATCATATCCCATCCGCGTGCCTGCGCATATTCCCGCAGCCTCTTATCACCGATTACCGCGGATGGATTCCCTACCGTCTCGAGCATCTTTACATCCGAAATGTGGTCCGAATAGGCATAGCTCTGCGACAGGTCAATGCCGTGCCTGCCGGCAAACGATTTGATGGCATTGGCCTTGCCCGCTCCCACAAGCGGCTCGTCATTCAGTATCCTGCCGGTAAAACGCCCACCCGATGTTTCCACCTCTGTTGCTATTACACAGTCCACCTCCAGCTCGTCGCCAAGGGGTTTTATCAGGGGCATATGCGACCCCGACACGAGGACAACGGTATGTTTGCGCGACTGGTGCTCCTTCAGCCTCTCTAAGACCCTGGCGTTGCAGGTGGAAGCAATCTTTTCGCTGAAAAACCACTGCTCGGCCAGCCTGTGATATTCATCCCTGTTGATTCCCCTGAGGCAGGCATAGTATTTTTTATTGACCGCCACCCTGTCATCGTCTTTCAGGCTGTGTGCAAGGCACCATATGAACTTGACAAACGCCGCGGTCATGTCCGTTGACCTGGCCAGAAAGGCTATAACGGGCAAATCCGGCCGCCGCCGGTTCCGGTAATAATACCAGTGAAAGCTGGTCATGGTGTTGCTGTCTATTATTGTCATGTCAACGTCAAAAAATGCACCGATGCAAGAGGTCTTGTTCTTTTTCAAGTCAGTATCTCCTTATCAAGGGCTTTTGGGGTAAATGTACCATATTTTACAGGATATGGCACGCCTGCGGCGGATCCGGTATCATCCGGCGTTTGTCATCTCAGGGAGAAAGAGTTAAAATTAAACTACAGAGCCTATCAAATCTCAAAAAAGGAAGAAGAGGTACCCGATGAAAATAATAATCGCAGCGGACCTGGGACACTTCCGGGCATACAGGGTTACAAAGGAGCCCCTGGAGAGTCCCAGAATCACACTGATTGAAAGTTACGATTCCATTGAGGGGCATGCCAGGCTGGGGGAAACGCTCAGCGACGCCGCGGGCAGGTTCGGCAGGGGCGGCGGGAAAAACGAGGTTGCAAAGGGTTACGGCGAACGCCATAACATCGAACTCGAAACAGAAAAGAGACTGATAAAAACAATCGCAAAGGACATAAATTCTCTAATTACCCGGGAGAAATGCAGGAAGTGGCATCTTGCCGCCGGTGAAAAAATAAACAGGAGGATTATCGAAAACCTGAAACCGGAGGTAAGGGCCAGGCTGGACAAAAATATAACCGCTGATCTGACGGGAATGGACAGGTCGGAGATACTGAATATATTTTCAAACAGAGATTAAACCTTTATGTTGCATAAAGCGGCGGGGCTTGTCAGCATGTGGTTATATGTGGAAACAATAAGGGGTGACGTTCCGGGGAGGTGAAAGTGTTATGCGGTTACCCGGCGCAAGGCATTTCCGGTGTGAGATTCTCTCGTGGAACAGTATAGCCAGGGATACGAAAACGCTCTCCGCCATAATAAAGAATGCAGGATTTAACCCATCCATTGTTGTGGCCATAGGCAGGGGCGGTCTCGTACCGGCAAGGATACTGTGTGATTACCTCCACATCAAGGATTTGACCACAATAAAAGTGGAACACTGGGGGATTACCGCCACGCCGGACAGGAAGGCCGTAATTAAATTTCCCCTCTGTGCGGATATAAAAGACAAAAAGGTCCTGCTCGTTGATGACACCACAGACACCGGTGACACACTCAGGGTCTCTGTGGAGTATCTGAAAACCTTCGGCCCGGCGGAGCTGAAGACGGCGGTGCTCATACACAAGACGGCTTCCGATTTTGTGCCCGACTTTTATGTGAAGAAGATAGTAAAATGGCGATGGGTGATATTCCCCTGGCACATATGGGAAGACATGGTAAGCCTGGTAAAAAAAATAAAGGACTCCGGCGTGTCTTCAGAGGAAGATATCTGCAGCGAACTGAAAAACAGATATTCCATCAATGCAAAACCCGCTGCCGTCAAAGAGATACTCTCGGAGCTGAAGGGGTGATACATGTCCATTGAAGATTTCATAAAAGGTATTCCCAAGGCCGAACTGCACCTCCATATTGAAGGCACGTTTGAGCCGGAACTGATGTTTGCGATTGCAGAAAGAAACAATATCCGCCTCAGGCACAAATCCGTTCAGGATATCCGGGCGGCCTACGAGTTCACCGGTCTGCAGGATTTCCTCGACATCTACTATGAAGGTGCAGGGATATTAACCACGGAGCAGGATTTCTACGACCTTGCTCTCGCA
>WFVK01000393.1 GCA_015491705.1 Nitrospirota bacterium
ACGTTATATGGGAAGGAGGTGGTTAAATGACAGTGATTAGCAGGGAGAAGGTAAAGGACATGTATTATGCCAGTTTGATGTACGAATATCACAGGGTTACCGAAAAGATCAGGCTCTTTGAAAAAAAGTACGGAGCTTCCTTTGGTGAATTCGAGAAAAAGATGCGTGAATCCAGGAAAGAAGAATTTGAAAAATGGGATGACTATATGGAGTGGAAAGGGTATGAAATGGTTCTGCAGCGGTTGATAAAGGAGAAGAAGGAGCTGGAAGTTGGAGATTTTAAGGTGTCTTGAGGGGAGTAATATAGTCAACAAGTATGATGTTCTGGTTTTTGAACTGTTTGAAGGAGGCTTTTATATAAAAATCAGGGTATCATTGATTGATAATTCTGAGCTTTATATACGTGAATACTCTGATGTCAATGAACGCGACTATTCCTATCATTGGCAGGATAAGGAGAGGCGGCTGGTGATGCGCTGGGATAATGCAGGACATCACAAAGGTATTGAAACATATCCACACCACCTCCATCATGGAGATACCATTCTGCCAAGTTATCACATTTCCTGTGATGAAATACTGAAGGATATGGAGAGTAAGATTTCAAGCCAAAGAATACCATGAAAGAAGTCTCTACCTCCCTCAAGGGCACTCCCATGCTCGGCTTTCTCGGAACATTCTCTGTAAACTTTGCAATCCCTGACTACTGGGGCATAGGAAAGTCAGTCTCAAGGGGATTCGGGACGGTGAAACGGTGAAGCAGTCAATGGCGATCATTCATATTATCGGTCTGCCGGGCGCCGGTAAAAAATTATCCTGGAAATTCAACCCGCCTCTTTGCTATATTGAAAGCCTGAAGGGAAATTCTGCATGAAAGAATTTAACCGGAAAGAAAAAAACAGGCAAGGCGCTGGATGGTTCTTCAGTTTTGAAATTCCGGGCCATGGGGGCCGGGAAGTCGTTACTGACACCGGGCGCTGAGGCTTACACTGTTTATGCAGCTTGTAATCAATACATACGGCTCATATCTTCAGAAAAACGGGGACTGCTTTAAGATCAGGACTGATGAAAAGGTATTTGAAGTCTCCTGCCGGAAGGTGTCCTCCATCCTTATCTCCACGGCAGCATATATCACTACCGATGCCATCAAGATGGCCATGGAGAATAATATCGATCTTGTCTTTGTCGACGAATTCGGCGACCCTTACGGAAGGGTCTGGCATCCGAAACTCGGGAGCACCACCCTCATCCGGAGAAAACAGTTGGAGATTGCGGAGACAGAACGAGGCCTCGGCCTTGCGCTGGAATGGGTAAAGACAAAATTCAACAACCAGATAGACCTGTTGAAGAGATTGAGAAAAACACGCCCCCACAAGTCTGCCGAAATCACATCTTATATTGAGAAACTCGGGAATACCATGGCAGGGCTTGATTCGCTTGCAGGAACTATTGAGGAGTGCCGGGGAACCATTATGGGTATCGAGGGCAGCGGCGGAAGGATATATTTCGAGGCATTAAGCTCCCTGATGCCCGACAGATTCAGATTCAACGGCAGAAGCAGAAATCCGGCAAAAGATGAGTTCAACACCCTGCTCAACTATGCCTACGGCGTGCTTTATTCAAATGTTGAAAAGGCGTGTATCATAGCCGGCCTTGATCCTTACGTAGGTTTTATACACACGGACCACTACAACAAGAAATCACTGGTATTTGACCTCATAGAGAATTACAGGATATGGGCGGACGAAACCGTCGTCAACCTGTTTGCCTCAAGAAAAGTCAAGGCCGAACTCTTTGACAGGATACCTAACGGGTTCACACTGAATAAGGACGGCAAGGCCGTGTTGCTGTCATCATTCAACACCTTTATGGATGAGTCAGTAAGGTACAGGGGGAGAAATATAAAGAGAAGCAATATCATCCAGTTCGACTGCCACAGAATTGCCAACGAGTTGATCAAGTGACCCATGTTAACCTGGATAATATATGACATATCCAAGAACAGAACTCGCAGCAGGGTCGCAAAGGCCTGCAAGGACAAGGGCCTTTACAGGGTGCAGAAGTCCGCATTTCTCGGCAATCTGAATAAAAACCAGATAGACGAGCTCAGGATCATGTGCGATGAGATTATAGACGCGGAGGTGGATTCGGTCTATATATTCCCCATGTGCGATGATGACTTCAGGAAAGTGAAACTGCTCGGCCAGGCATTTGATAAAGAGCTGGTTTCAGATGAGATAAAGGCGCTGTTTTTGTAAGGGCCGTGTCAAGACAGTGCGGGTTGCATAAACGGACATGAGAGTCTGAATGACAATACCTGATAAGGGCTGGTCAATGCAAAATAACAGAAATGAATTAGAGAATATACATTCTGCCGCAACTCCTTCTGACAGCGGCTCCGACGCCGTCTTTGACACCGAGACAACCCCGATGATAACGCCTTCCGAGGTGATAGAGCATATCTATTGCCCGCGTTTCACGTATTTCATGAATTGCCTGAATATCCCGCAGCATGAAGAATTGCGTTACAAGGTGCTGAAAGGCCGCGAGCTTCACGACAACAGGGAGATTGCTAACCGGGATTATCTGAGAAAGAGGCTTGGGTGTGTGGGGAAGGATATTTCTGTCTATATCGCTTCAAAAAAAATAGGTGTAAGAGGTATAATTGATGAGGTCCTTTATTTATCCGACGGCACGCTTGCGCCGCTTGATTATAAATATGCCGAATATACTGAATATACATACAAGACCCATAAGGTGCAGTCCCTGCTGTATGCACTTTTAATTATTGAAAATTACGGCAGGCCTGTTAAGAAAGGTTTTGTATGCTATACCAGAAGCGGGAATAAAGTAAAGGAAATAGTTTATAAGGATAAAGATTTCAGTTACGCCAAAGAGATAGTGAATGAAATATTCAGAGTGATAGGGAAGGGATATTTTCCGAGAAAGACAAAATGGCGCAACAGGTGTATCGACTGCTGCTACAGGAACATATGTGTGTAGCAGGAAGAGCCCCTTTCCGGTGGATGATGCTTGATGTTGCATAAAGAGGCGATGCTTCTATGCAACTGGAAGGTTGATCTTTGAAAACGCTGGTTATGACTGTACAGAATGCATGACAGGGGCGCGCGTAAGGCTGGCCCCTGTCATGAATATTACGGCCTAAAACCGGATTCAGTGTTCGGGTTGACCGGATTAAACAGTACAGCAGAGACTGACTAATCAGGGAAATTTATGAGCATTTTGATGGACAATTTTGTAACATGTTGCAAATAAAGATTTTATAGGGCATGGATCAATGTAAATGGGGGTGAAAAAGGTGTGTAGAGGGTTGTTTTCCGATGAAATAAGTTATAAAATATGCATAAGTAGAAATGAGATAATTGTTGAAGAAATAATGATAAAACAGAGGATTGCTGTTGAAGAATAACTTCCATCAAAACAAGGATTGAAACTATTTGTGTAAGTATATGTGTAAGTGTATGTGTAAGGGTTGAAGAATAACTTCCATCAAAACAAGGATTGAAACTTTATATTGGCGACGGTAGTTGTCGATTGTATACCGGGTTGAAGAATAACTTCCATCAAAACAAGG
>WFVK01000394.1 GCA_015491705.1 Nitrospirota bacterium
ATAAAGCGATGGGATATTGGAAATACGTCTCTGTTGCAGGAAGTAACGGGGAGTGAAATTGCAAAAGAGGTTGATATGCGTGCTGAATATTTCCTCAAGGAATCGCAGATAAAGCTTTTCCGCCGGGCTCTCCGGCATGCGGGCGATGGTGTTATGCAACTGTAAGGCAAACGCATATACGACCTGGAACAATTGATCAGACGCAATAAGTCATCCCTGCTGTTTTAACTTCTGGTACATCCTGCCGGCTGCCTCAAATGCGGGCATCGGTGTGGTCATTATGGTAATCTTTTCAGCCTCTGCCTTCTGCCTTGTGTCTTCCGGCGGTTTTCTGCCTCCGACGATGATGATCCCCGCGAGATCTTTCATGCCTGCAACGGCCACGATGTTCAGGTGCGTCTGAAGCGTTATCCAGACGTCGCCTGCCTTGCTGTTCGCCATTACATCCGACAGCAGATCGCTGACGTAGACCCCTGTAATCTCACGCTGAAGCCCGTCTTTGCAGGTGTTTATTTCCAGTGACAGTTCCCCGACAAAATCCGAGAGTTTCATGGCATGACTCCTTAAAATTGTTACGGGAAATTTATGAACATTTCAATGGTCGTTCCTTCGCCCACCACCGAGTCTATTTTAAATATGTCGGAGTTTTTCTTCATGTTCGGCAGGCCCATGCCTGCGCCCCAGCCCATTTCCCTTACCCAGTCAGGCGCGGTGGAATAGCCTTCCTGCATCGCCAGCCCGATGTCTTCAATCCCGGGACCCATGTCATCCACTTTTATTGATATGCCCTGTTGGGTGATGTGATAGTGCATCCTGCCTGCCGCTGCATATATTATCACGTTCATCTCCGCCTCGAAAGTCGCTATGGCCGTACGCCGGATGATCTCTTCATCCACTCCGAGCTTGCTCAGCAGGAGCTTCAACTGGGTGGACGCCTCTCCGGCGTTCACGAAATTGCCGCCGATTATCTGAAAGCTGCCTTCTATTTCCTTGTCTATGTTTATCGGCATGTTTTTATTCCCGGCAGTGTCTATTCCGCACGTGAACCCTGACTGCTATTTATACAGACAGCCGGGCAGCCCTGCCTGAAACAGCCTGCCCGAGGCGGTGTACATGCACAGCGACGTGCTGAGCAGGGAGATTTTTTTTTCTTCGGCAAGTTCAATGGAATATATATCCGGCTTTTTGCCCAGAACGAACACTATGGTTTTTATGCCGGCGATCTCGGCCGTCCGGATTACATGCGCCTGCGTAAGCCCGGTGATGAGCAGCGAGTTGGGAGTGTGATAATACAGCACCGCGCTCATGAGATCGGCGCTGCATGCGCTGCGGATATCCATATTTAATTCTTCATCTCCCAGGGGTGTTATAACGGTTGCATCAAGGATTTCTATTATCTCTTTTAATGTCACGTGAATTCATTGACCCGGTTCTTCGAAAACTTCTTTTACGGCATTGACCAGGGTATCGGGGGTAAAGGGTTTTTCTATGTAGTTGTGTGCCCCGAGCTTGAGAGTCTTTACCGCCGTCTCCACTGTGCTGTAGCCTGTTATTATCACAACCTTTGTCTCAGGCCATGCCGCCTTGATTTTCTTGAGGACCTCGATGCCGTCCATGTCAGGCATTTTAAGGTCGAGCAGGACAAGGTCGAAAGGCTCCTTTTCGAGCAGTTCAATGCCCTCTCTGCCGCTGGCGGATACCTTGGTATCAAAGCCTTCCGGCTCAAGGGTCCTTTCGCAGCTTCTCCTCACTATCGCCTCATCATCTATGACCAGGATTTTTTTCTTCATGGGTTTTATTTTCCGTGCCTTCCTTTTCTATCAGGGGTAGTCTAACAAAAAAGCTTGTTCCTTTGCCAACGGTGCTTTTCACCCTGATATTTCCTCCGAGGTGCTTGACAATGCCGTGGCTCACGGACAGGCCGAGCCCCGTGCCCTTGTCAACCGGCTTTGTCGTGAAAAACGGTTCAAAGAGTTTCTGCATGTCCTCTTCTTTTATCCCGCAGCCCGTATCCGTGAATTCTATCTCCGCGTAAGCCCGGTTGTCCTCGATTACCTTGCGGGTTGCGACCGTTATCGTCCCCCTCGCATCCATGGCATCGGCCGCGTTTAAAAACATGTTCAGGCATATCTGCTGGAATTGAGGCGAGTCGCCCACTGTGATCAGGGGGTAATCCGCCAGCTTGATATCGAATTTTATGTTGTAAAACTTCTCCTGGTTTTTTACGAGATTTATGGTCCTTGTCAGCACGTTGTTTATGTCTATCTCCCCTTTTTCAGAGGGAGTGGCACGGGCGAACGTGAGAAGGTTTTTTATTATTTTTGCGCATCGTTCCGCCTGTTCAATGATCACGTCGAGGTCTTCGGAGTCGATACTGTCCGGGGGGAAACGCTTTTTCATCAGGTGCGCAAATGTTACGACCCCTGTCAGGGGGTTGTTTATTTCGTGCGCCACACCGGCCGCCATTCTCCCGAGGGAGGCGAGCTTTTCCGTCTGCACGAGGCTGGCATGTGTCTTTTTGATTTCCTCGGTCTTTTTTGCGACTTCTTCTTCAAGTGTCTGGGTCCAGCGTTCCCTCTGGTCCCTTGCAGCCTTCAGGTCCTTTATCATCGAATTGAATGTATCGGCCAGGACGCCCATTTCATCAATGGATTTTATCGGCACGGAATAATCAAGGTCACCGCCGGCCACCCTCTTCATGCCCTGGACAAGCTCGTTGACCGGCTTGGATACTATCTTGTACAGGATTATGCCGAGCGACACGGACACCGCGAGCACGAACAGTACTACATATGCCGTCAGTGCGAGTCCCTGTTTGAAGAGCGCCTCGTCGAGTATCGCCAGGGACAGGTCGGCCTCGACGAATCCGAGGATTTCCTGTTCCTTCGGATGCGCATGGCAGCTTGCGTTATAGCAGGCCGGTTCGTTGTTAATCGGGCTCACGATCTTGAGCGTTGTAAAACCGCTGCCGTTTTTGTAAACAGCCCATTCTTTCGGCGTTACGAGCAGGGTCGGGGATTTTTCCGGCTCTGAATGGCACGCCCTGCACGCTATGGATGACTTGTCGACAAATCTGCCCGGATGCTGGCTCTGGGTACAGAAGAGTATTTTCCCTTCATGATTGTATATCATCACCCTCTGCACGCCTTCAGGGGTGCTTAAATTCTCGATTATCTGCTGTGTTTGTTCGGGGCGGTGGGCAAGCATGCTCTGGCGGGTGCTCTGCTTTGTGAAATCCACAAACGAGTTTCCGTACTTCCGGGCGATCGACATGATGTCCTTCTCCTGCTTTTTCAGAATGGCGTACCAGAAGATGAAACTCACTGTAACCATCAACAGGCCGATGGCGATGATCAGCTTGGCCGCAATGGACTTCCTGGGATTTTGAAAGAGGTTACTCATAATTTTAACCGTATTATAT
>WFVK01000395.1 GCA_015491705.1 Nitrospirota bacterium
GCATTGCAGCGGCATATAACGACATCTTCGGCGCGGCGGGATGGAGATTCGACGATTCGGACAGCCTCCGGGAGTTTATAACAGACAGGATCATACTATCACTTCGGTACCTGGTTGTCTTTGCCAGGCAGAAGAGATATTTTGTTATAAACTTTCCGGTGCTGCTCGGAGTTGTATTCATATTCATATGGATAAAACATGCAAGGTTAATAACTCGCCGGCCGTTGCGGCTTGCCCTGAAGATAGAGTCTTCAACACGTGATTTTTATGTTGTAATTGCGGCTTTTCTTGTCTCTTTCATGTGGATAATCGTCATGAAACAGCATGCTGCAGAGCACACACACTTTCTCCCCCGGCATCTCTTCCTGCTGTATTTTATATGCATATTGACTATACTGGAATGTATCACCCCGTATAATCTCAAAAAGACGAGAGGCGGTTACACTTAGGCCCGCGGGCCATGGTCTTATGCAACTGTAAGGTGAAAAAGGAGATACGAGTAATGGAAAATCAGGATGCCGGCGTGCCGGGAACAAGATATGGAAATACGGCCGTGGCATTTATTGTCCTGGTCATCATCATTCTGGCCGGCAGGGGGATTTATGATTCCCTGAGATACTCCAGTGAGCTTTCACCGGTGGCTGATGCCTTTTCAGAAGCCAATGCACTCAGGGCGGGTCAGGGATATGCCGAAAAGGGATTTTTATCAAATGCAGGCTTGCCGGACCTGTGCTACGGGGACCAGTTCCCGAACAGGGGGGCATGGAGGGTGGAGGACTTCCCCGTGGAATTTACCATGTCCCCCCTTAAAAAAGATTGTATTTATACCCATTACCCCCCCGGTCCGGATCTGCTTGCGGGGGTGCTCACGAAGGTATGCGGTGTGGGCAATCTCGGGTGTTTCAGGCTGTTTCCGACGTCGATAGCCGTGATTTCGCTGGCCGTGTTTGCATGGATGCTGTGTTCCGCCATAGGGCGGGTCAGGGCGGCCCTCACAATGCTGGCGGTGGCGGTGGTGCCCATGACAAGCAACATGATGCACGGGCTTCACTACCAGAGCTATGCATTTTCCCTGCTGCTTATTGAGCTGGGGCTTTTTCTTAATATCTTCAGGAAGAGGCGGAGAGTGGGGGCGGTGCATATGTTAGTTCTGTTCATGCTTGGATTTATCCAGGGGTGGCTGTCGTTTGATTATTTTTTTCTTGTGAGCCTTTCGGCCCTGCCTTTTGCCCTGCTGTACGGAGATGATGACCGGGGGGCGTGGAGGAGGCGAGTTGTTTTTGCGGTGCTGGCGCCGGCAGCGGGGTTTGGTTTTGCGCATCTGCTGCACTTCATACAGGTTTGCATATACTATAACGGCAGCATTGCAGCGGCATATAACGACATCTTCGGGGTGGGCAGGGTGAGGTTCGATGAATCAGGCAGCGGCCTCAGGTTTATAACCGGCAGGATCCTTCTGACAATCAGATACCTGTTCATCTCGGCCAGAAAAGAACTTTTCTTCATTGTAAACATTCCGGTAACCTTGGGCATTACGCTCATGATTTTATGGTTCAGGGATGCAAGGGCTATCACACGCCGGCCGTTGCGGCTTGCCCTGAAGATAGAGTCTTCAACGCGCGATTTTTATGTTGTAATTGCGGCCTTTCTTGTCTCTTTCATGTGGGTGATCGTCATGAAGCAGCACTCCGCGGTTCACACTCCCTATATAGGGAGACATCTCTTCCTGCTGTATTTCGTCTGTATACTGACAATACTGAAGTGTGTGCGTGCGGAGGCCGCAGACAGGGCAGGGTAGGGCATATGGAAATCAGGACGATAAGGGTCATAGATTATTATTTGGGCAATCTCCTGATCGCGGTTCTGAAGCCGCTCGTTATCCTGCTCGGCGGCCTTTTGCGCAGGGACCACGGCCTGGAGCTTAAGAAAGACATCACCATTATAAAAATGCTGGGAGGCGGCAGCCTTGTGATCGCCTTCCCGTCCCTGCTCGGCCTCAGGAAGAAATATCCCGGGATTCCCATCAATCTTGTAACCATGAAGGCCATAGTCCCTTTTGCACGCAGTCTTAATGTCTTTGACAATATCACGGCGGTTGACGACTCGGGCGTGTTCAGCTTCCTGCTCAGCTCGCTGCGCACATACATGAGGGTTTTCAGGACCGATACAATTGTCGACCTGGAGGTATACAGCAGGCTTTCAACCGTTTTCTCGGTGCTCACCTGTGCGCGGAACCGCATAGGGTTTTACCTTGAAGAGGCATTCTGGAGGAGAAGGCTTCACACCCATCTTATCTATTTCAACCGTTTTTCAGGTTCCCATTATTTTTACGATAAGATATTCGGGCTGTTCGGGGTATCCCCTTCGGCCACGGCTGACTGCAGGGAGCATCTGACAGGAAAACTGCCCGAAACCGCGAAACCCGGCAGATACAGGATATGCATAGGCCATGGATGTTCAGGCCTGTCCCTGGAGCGCATGCTTGATGCCGGGCAGTGGGGAAAGGTTTTTCTCTCCCGCCTTGACAGGAACTTTGAGGCGGAGGCAGTGTTTCTCGGCACGGAAAGGGACTCGGCCCTCGCTTCGGAAATAACACAGAGACTGTCTCCCGTGTTCAAGGGCATTGAATTTATCAACCAGTGCGGCAAAACAAGCCTGGCCGAGAGCCTCTCTATTCTGAGTGCGGCCGACGAGTTCTGGGGAATCGATTCTTCGCTGCTTCATTATGCGCGTATTTTCAGGATAAAGTGCGTCTCATTCTGGGGACCTACAGACCCCGCGACACTTCTGCGTGAGGTCCCGGGACTTCAGGAAGAGATAAACTATTGCAGGATACCCTGCTCGCCCTGCATCCACGTCACTGAGACACCCCCGTGCATGGGGGACAATGTCTGCATACAGAACCTGTTCAATGACAAAAAACGCGACTGGATCGGCCTGGTGATTTAGTTAGTATCCGTTGCGGAAAGTCATTATCTGATTAGCTCGCTGTCATTTCGAACGAAGTGAGAAATCTTAACCCGTCGCAATATAAAGATTTCTCCCGCTGGTCGAAATGACGCAAGCTCAGGATTAGTTTCAGAAATCAGCTTCCGCAACAGATACTATCTACCTGCAGTACCGTGAGTCATATTCCTCAATCCCCCTCTCATAGGGTTCAAGGCTGTCCTTTATATCACCGGGAATCACGGACACGGAACGGATTACGGGCACCAGTGATGCAGGACTCCGGCTGGAGACCTCCGCAACCCAGCGGATATGCATCTTCCGGCCCGGATAAAGCTTGTCCCGGAGAATGAACGTCGAGGAAGAATCCGGGCGCTTAATAAAGGAAATGCCTATCTCTACTGTCTTAAGGGTGCTGAACCGCAGGTTGTTTGTTATATCGAATTCAAGGCTTACACCCCTGAAACTCCCCCGATGGACAGTGCCGTCCGGCTCATGGCCTGTTGAGACAAAACCGCGGTCATCACTGTAATATGCATAATAGACCGGGGCGTTGCGGGCGGGAGCGTATGTGGTGATATATCCCGTCTTCTCATTTGATATGCGTATGACCGGTGAGAGGAGTTTCCTGAGCTTACGCGGGGAGTAGTTCTCTTTAGCGAGGAGAAAATTTGCCGTGTTGCCCGTTTCTTCAAACCTGCGGACTTCGTTTACAAATGCATTTGTTGCACATCCGCTCCATGAAAGCGCCTCCGCAGGCATCAGGAAGGCTGATAGCAGCAGGCATAATACCTTCACCGTTTCCGTCTCAGGCTTTCTATGAAATCTACGAGATTCTCAGCCTGCCTCTGCCACGTATATCTTTCCCTGATAATCCGGGTGCCGGAGCGCCCCCATTCAGGCAGTGATTCCCTGTTTTCGTAGCAGTAGGTTATCGCCTCGGCTATGGCGGCCGGTGAATCATCTTTTATATAGCACGCGCATTTTTCCTTTCCCATGACGTCGTTGAAAGTCCACATGTCGGTACATATAACAACCTTTCCCATGGCGAGGTATTCGAGCAGCTTTATCGGATTGTTGTGATTCCAGTATTCTATGTTCGGATATGCCATTATCGCACAATCGCAGTAACTTATGTATTCCGGAATTTTCGGATGGGCAACCGGCGGCAGTACGTAAATATTTTCTTCCAGGCCGAGTTCCCTGGATAATCTGTCGATCTCATCCTTGACCTTGCTCCTGTTGATCGAATTGCCGATCAGTACCAGGCATACGTCCCTTTTCCTGACGATGTTTAATGCCTTCAGTGTCTCCAGGTACCCCCTGTCATAGGATATCTCGCCATGCTGCATCAACACGAATTTTCCCCTGAGAAATGGCGGCCTCTCGATATTTTCGAGTTTTTTCCGGGAGAAATTGGATATATTCACGCCCGAACTCCATACGCCCACCAGGGAGGAATCGAGCTTCAGGTCTCCGCAGACTTTCTTTTTATAATAACTCGTGATGACCGTCATGCCGTCCATGAAATGCTTGCAGTACAGCAGGCACGTCCAGGTATAAAATTTGAAGATGGTGTTGCTCAGCGAGCGGGGAGTCGTGAGTTTGTGCAGAGGCGCCCTGCTGTCTATAATCATGACGGCGCGTTTGCTGCTGCGTATAAAGACAAGGGGAAGGCTGAACCAGATACTGTACCAGTCCAGGATTACAACATCCGGCTTTAATCTGAAATAACTCTGAATGAACCTGATAAATCCGTTCACCCAGAAGCTTAAAATCCTGAGGGCCTTTTTTCTTACAACAGGTACAGGGATATATTTCCTGTCAAATACGTCCTTATCGTACTTTCCTGCTATTGCAATTTCCACATCATGCCCCAGGCGTTCAAGTTCACTGCACATCTCCCTCCACGTTGTCATGTGAAACCTGTCAATATCAAATTGCAGCCTGGGAAACCATAAAATTTTCATCTCTTCCCTGTTTCCTTTTTAGTCAGGGCGGGTTCCCCGCCCTGATGACAGACACGGGATTTTTGCA
>WFVK01000396.1 GCA_015491705.1 Nitrospirota bacterium
GGGCCGCCAGAATCAGCAGCATGATTCCCGTCCGCTCCTGTCCTATGAGTATCGGGATCGTCTCCCTGCCGACGATTCTGTCGCCCTCTATGCTTGCAATGTCGAACACAACCGATCTTATGAAGACCGTCAAAAAGACAAAGCTCAGGATGGATACTGATATATAGGGATAATACACTCCCTGGTGCAGCAGCGGAATCAGGACTATAACCCATGCCCAGGCCAGGGCTATGAAGATATCCTTTGATCCGCGAAAATCCTTGAGCCTTTTGTATTTTATAAAAGGCTGTAGTTTTCCGGGCACGATCCTTACAGTGTATATGATGCCCATCAGATAGGAGAACAGCAGCAGGATAAACTCTCTTGTTCCGAGCACATATGACAAGTACAGCGAGATAAGTGATGCGATCGTAGCCGCAACCATGAGGGTTTTCCCGTAATGCCGGAAGAACCTGGTCCGGGCGGGATCGGAAAACTCGTCCTTCAGTCTTTCATTATGCCTGTTGAAGACATGAACCCCGAAGACATAGAAAAAGACAATGGACAGGATGGTGGCCGAAGGCCTGAACCCCTGGAATACCAGGCTCATGTAGCACATGCTGACAGCCCCGAGACTTAAATACAGCGTGCTTTCCACCATGAATTCACCCACGGCCGAGAGAAACCTGTACAAACCGCTCTGCCGCTTTTTCAGGAGATACCTGATCCTGTCTATTACCTTGTTGATGACCCAGTTGGGGGTTGAGGCCCCGGCCATTACACCGATGTTTTCATATCTCTGGAGGCCGAGACGATCGAGTTCATCGTCTCTCTCGATGTGGAAGGACGGCACGCCGGTGGAAAGGGATATCTCGTACAGCCTCTTGGTGTTTGCACTGTTCCTTCCCCCGACGATCACCATTGCATCGACTTCTTTTGCAAGTTCCAGGACCTCTTTCTGTCTCATATTGGTTGAATCGCAGATCGTATCGAAGACCCTGACATCCGGTATCTTCTTTTTTATCTCTTCAACGGTTTCACTGAAAATCTTCCTGTCCTGTGTTGTCTGGGCGATGACGCATGCCCGCTGCATATCCGGCAGGTTTTTCACCTCCCCCGCATTTTCAACCACGAAACCGTGTCCTTCCGCATGTCCGAGCAGGCCGTTGACCTCGGCATGGCCCCTGTCGCCGATAATAACGGCATTGTAGCCTTCCTTGATTTCTTTTTTAATAATTGCCTGCGCCCTTGCAACATGCGGGCATGTTGCATCGCACAGGACGTTGCCGGCTTCCTTTATCTTTTTCCGCTCAAGGGGGGACACACCGTGCGCCCTCATTACCACGGTCGCATTGGAGACTTTATTATCGCCGAGTATCTCCACGCCCTTCTGTCTGAGCATATCTATGGCCTGCGGGTTATGCACAAGGGGGCCGTACGTATATATCCTGCCTTCCTTTTTATTGGCGGCGTCAAGGACGATGTTCATCGCCCTCCGCACACCCATGCAAAAACCGGCTGTCTTGGCGAGCTTGACTCTCAATTATCTTTCTCCTGTTTGCAAAGTCGTGCGGTTAACCCGCAACAAAGACATATTAACAAAATCCCGTTGCTTTATAAAAGCAGTCCGGCAGGCGCTCTGCCGCCCTGTTCCATGGAACATTACCGCCCTGCCGGATAGCGGCGGGAGACGGGAAGTATTGCAATTATTGAAATAATACTGTTATGTATGATAGTCTTATTACTACTTGAAGACAGGATGTTGTTCCTTTTTTCTGTTTAAAAACACACGTCCATCAAATCTTCTCTCTGTCAGTGTTCCGGCAGGCCGGGATTTAAGAGGGAAAGGACGGAGGAAAAACTGGGGAGGTACTTATGGTAGTAACAATGAAGGAACTTCTGGAGGCCGGTGTCCATTTCGGGCATCAGGTCAAGCGCTGGAACCCGAGAATGAAGAAATATATTTTCGGCCAGCGCAACGGTATCTATATCATCGACCTCCAGAAGACAGTCAAGATGTTCGAGGTTGCCTATAACTTTGTCAGGGATATCTCCAGCAGGGGGGAGACCGTCCTCTTCGTGGGGACAAAGAAGCAGGCTCAGGATGTAATAATCGAGGAGTCACAGAGGTCGCAGTCTTTCTATGTGAACCAGCGCTGGCTCGGCGGGATGCTTACAAACTTCAAGACAATCAAGCAGGGCATAGAAAAGCTCAAAAAAATCGAGAAGATGAAGGAAGACGGCACATTCAGTCTCCTGACCAAAAAAGAGGTGGCGAAATACGAAACCGAAAGGCAGCGGCTCGAGAAGAACCTCAGTGGAGTAAAGGAGATGAACGAGCTGCCCGGCGCTGTTTTCATTATCGACCCGAAGAAAGAGGCCATCGCCGTTGCCGAAGCCAGAAAGCTGGCAATCCCCATAGTCGGCCTTGTTGATACCAACTGCAATCCTGATGAGATAGACTACGTCATTCCCGGCAATGACGATGCAATACGGTCGATAAAACTGCTTACGTCGAAAATAGCTGATGCCGTTATTGAAGGCAAGAGCGTTTTAAGCAAGACGATGGAAGAGGCGGGTGAAAAAGAAGCCGTCGAGGAAAAGACAGTTGAAGAGGGACAACCGGAACAGGAGGAAAAACAGGAACAGCCGGAGCAACAGGAGAAGGAGGAAGTAAGCGGATGAGTATTACAGCAAGTGCGATAAAGGAACTGAGGGCACAGACAGGTGTAGGGATGATGGACTGCAAGAAGGCCCTTGCCGAGGCATCCGGGGACTTTGACAAGGCGGTTGACATATTGAGGCAAAAGGGTCTTGCGATGGCTTCCAAGAAGGCGTCGAGAGAGGCCTCCGAGGGATTGATAGGCTCATATATCCATATGGGAAGGATAGGAGTCCTCGTGGAAGTCAACTGCGAAACCGATTTTGTGGCAAAGACGGATGACTTTCAGAAACTGGTCAAGGACATTGCCATGCACATTGCAGCCGCCAACCCCCTTTACGTCAAAAGGGAGGATGTCCCTGCAAGCGTGATAGAAAAAGAAAAAGAGATATACGCATCCCAGATAACAGGCAAACCACCGCATGTCGCCGAAAAGATTATTGAGGGCAAGCTTGAGAAGTTTTATTCCGAGACGTGCCTCATGGAGCAGGTCTTTGTTAAAGACCCGGAGCAGAAGAAAAAGATCAAGGATCTGATCGTAGAGAAGATAGCCAGGCTCGGGGAAAACATCCTGGTCAAACGTTTTGTCAGGTTCCAGCTCGGGGACAGGGCAGGTTGAGAGATATGCCTGCCAGGTCCCGGAAGACCAGATTCAGTAGAGTACTGCTGAAATTAAGCGGCGAGGCCCTTATGGGCGACAAAAATTTCGGCATTGACCAGAAAGTGGTTGAGTATATAGCCGGCGAGCTCAAAGGGGTCTCGAAGCTCGGCGTTCAGCTTGCAATAGTCATAGGCGGGGGCAATATCTTCCGCGGCCTCGAGGCAAGCGCCGAGGGGATGGAGAGGACCTCCGCGGATTACATGGGCATGCTGGCGACAGCGCTCAATGCCCTCGCCCTGCAGAATGCGCTGGAGGCTCACGGAATGCCTACAAGGGTTCAGTCCGCCATAGAAATGCAGGAGCTTGCCGAGCCTTATATAAGAAGAAGGGCCGTCAGGCACCTTGAGAAAGGGAGATTCGTCATATTTGCAGCAGGCACGGGAAATCCCTATTTCACAACCGATACGGCGGCGGCCCTGCGGGCGGTGGAGATTGGGGCGGAGGTCATACTGAAGGCTACAAAGGTCGATGGTGTATACAGCAGTGATCCGGTGAAGGATCCTAATGCTGAAAAATACTCCGAGATTGCCTATATCGATGTCCTGAAGCAGGGGCTTAAGATAATGGATTCCACCGCCATCTCGCTCTGCATGGACAACGATCTGCCGATAATGGTATTCAGCCTTATGAAACGCGGCAATATCAGGAGAATACTGGAGGGTAGAAAAATCGGTACACTTGTGAAGGGAGGTGTCTCCTATGGAAAAAGAGGTAAAAAAAAGACTGACGGATAGGATGGACAAGACCCTGGAGGTACTCAGAAAAGACCTCGCGGGCATGAGGACGGGCCGGGCAAGCTTGTCCATTCTGGATGGCATAATGGTTGATTATTTCGGGACGCCTACCCCCATCAATCACCTCGCGACATTAAGCGTGCCTGAAAGCAGGCTGATCACGATTCAGCCCTGGGACCCGAAGGCCATATCAGAGATTGAAAAGGCTATCCAGAAATCGGACCTCGGCCTGAATCCCAGCAATGACGGGAAGATAATACGGCTGGCTATTCCTCAGCTTACGGAGGAACGCAGAAAAGAGATTGTCAAGCTCGTTCACAAAAGGGGTGAAGAGGCGAAGATTTCCCTCAGGAATATCAGGCGGGACGGGAACGATGAAATAAGAAGGCTTGAGAAAGAAAAGCATCTGAGCGAGGATGACACAAAGCGGTCCCTGGATGAGATTCAGAAGATTACGGATTCGTATATAAAAAAAGTTGACGAAATTGTCTCCCGTAAAGAGGCCGAGGTGCTGGAGGTGTAAGGACGGCAGGTTGACACCCCGGGTCTTTATGTTACACTCTGAGATATACATCAATACTACACAAAGGAGGAATGTATGGCAATACGCGTTGGGATTAACGGTTTTGGAAGAATAGGAAGAAATTTTCTCAGGACATGTGTCGGCCGGGATGCCGTGGATATAGTCGGAATAAACGACCTCACCGACGCAAAGACACTCGCCCATCTCCTGCGCTATGATTCCGTCCACGGAATTTTCAACGGTGATATTCAGATAAAGGGAAACAATCTTGTTATAAACGGCAAGGAGATATCAGTCACCTCGATTACGGACCCCGCGCAGTTGCCGTGGAAAGATCTGAATGTTGACATTGCGCTTGAATCCACCGGGCTTTTCGTCAACAGGGAGGGGGCATCCAAACACTTAAGCGCCGGCGCGGGCTGGGTCGTGATCTCGGCTCCTGCAAAGGAACCCGATGCCACAATATGCATGGGCGTAAATGAAGAAGCCCTTGATATATCAAGCCACAGGATTATATCCAATGCATCCTGCACAACCAACTGCCTCGCCCCCCTTGCAAAGGTGATAGACCAGAAATTTACCATCAGGCGCGGCCTTATGACCACAATCCATTCATATACAAACGACCAGCGTATACTCGACCTTCCGCACAAGGATCTCAGAAGGGCCCGCGCCGCAGCGCTCTCGATGATACCCACGACCACAGGCGCTGCGAGGGCTGTGGGGCTTGTGCTTCCCCACCTGAAAGGCAGACTCGACGGTATGGCAATCAGGGTGCCTACCCCGAATGTCTCGGTTGTGGACCTTGTAGCCGATGTCGAGAAAGAGGCATCTGCGGAGGCGGTGAACGCCGCACTCAGGGAGGCGGCGGAGGGGCCCCTCAACGGCATACTGCAATATTCTGAAGAGCCCCTTGTCTCTGTTGATCTCAACGGCAATCCCCATTCCTCGATAGTTGACGCCA
>WFVK01000397.1 GCA_015491705.1 Nitrospirota bacterium
ATATATATCATTTCTGTTGCAAAATGGTACAGTAATGCTTCAATTTGAAGCAGTTGCTCTTCCATATGTAAAATTCATGCCTGAAGAGGAAGGATAAACAATGCTACAAGGGACTCTGAAACTTTCCGCACTTCTTTTAGTAATAACAGCAGCCTGTTTGACTTTTGGAAGCAGCGAGGTGTTTGCAGTTGAACCTCCGGTGACAACGGACACTGATCCGGGCCCGCAACATGCGTGGTGGTTCTGGCCTCTTGTCCTGCTGATTCTCTCTTTTGCGCTCGGCGTGTTTGCGGTTCTTGCCGGAGTGGGAGGCGGCGTGCTTTATGTGCCTATTGTGAGCGGTTTTCTGCCGTTTCATCTTGACTTCGTCAGGGGAGCGGGCCTGATAGTGGCCCTCGCAGGGGCACTTGCTGCAGGCCCGGGGCTGCTCAGGAGGGGAATGGCGGATCTCCGGCTGGCCATACCCATGGCGTTAATCGCCTCAACCTGCGCGATTGCCGGCGCCATGATAGGCCTTGCGCTCCCTACCAGCATAATTCAGACCCTGCTGGGGCTGACCATCCTCGGAATTGTCGTGATAATGATGAAGGCCAAAAAATCCGAATTCCCGAACGTCCCCAAACAGGATGCCCTGTCCCGGTCCCTGCGGATAATGGGCGTGTATTATGAGCCGACAATCGACAGGGAGGTCAAGTGGCAGATTCACAGGACCCCCCTTGGTCTTGCGCTGTTTGTCATGATCGGAATAATGGCCGGCATGTTCGGCCTGGGGGCAGGCTGGGCAAATGTCCCGGTACTGAATCTGGTGCTGGGTGCTCCGATAAAGATCTCGGTGGCAACCAGTAAATTCCTCCTTTCCATAACAGACACGTCTGCGGCATGGATATATCTCAACAACGGAGCGGTGCTCCCGCTGATGGTTGTCCCGTCGGTCATAGGCATAATGCTCGGTTCGCTTGTGGGCGTGAAGATTCTTGCAAAGACAAAGCCGGCAATAATCAGGATCCTCGTCATCATTGTGCTGACGATCGCCGGCCTGAAGGCGCTGCTGAAAGGACTTGGAATAGGATAGCCCCTGAGTTTTGCATAAACGCGGCAGTGTCTTGGCGCCCTGCCGGCAATAATTCTTAAAGCAATCAGGAGGAGAAAATGGCTGTAAAGGCAACTGAGGAACAGGTTCTCTATGCAAATATACTGAACAAAAGCATGTTGACAGGCCTGGCGGGGCTTGTTATTACTTTTATAATTTATGCATCCGGCATTATGACGCCCAGAATCCCCCTCGGAGAGGTGCAGAACTACTGGGTGATGCCGGTAGGGGAGTATCTTGAGAAAAGCGGTATCGAGGCAGGATGGGCATGGCTGATCAACCTGAGATACGGCGATATGCTCAATTTTGTCCCCATTGCCTTTCTCTCGGCAATAACCATTGTCTGTTATCTGGCGATCATACCGGGGTTAATGCGTAAAAAAGATACGGCATATGTGATACTCGCCTTCATAGAGGTTGTCATCCTCTCTGTGGCGGCATCAGGGATTTTAGGCTCAGGGGGCCATTAATCCTGCACCTTCGCATCCTCTTCCAGCACGTATTTCTTAAGCTTTCCCCATGTATCTGCGCGGCGGCGTTTGCAGAAGCAGTCGATACTGAAACAGCAAGGGATATGCGCGCAGCTTATGACAGCGGGGCGCAGTCCGCTGTGCTTCCCTTTATTTTCTCGATCGCATGAGGCAGGACGGGGAGGATTGCGGAGAGGTTTTCCTTCACGGCCGCAGGGCTGCCCGGGAGGTTGATTATAAGGGTACCGTCCCTTATGCCGGCGACCGCCCTTGAGAGCATCGCAAAAGGCGTCTTTCCGAGCCCCTTCAGGCGCATCGCCTCGGCCATGCCCGGAATCTCCACCTGAATAACCTCGCGCGTTGCATCAGGCGTCACATCCCTGGGGGAGACGCCGGTGCCGCCGGTGGTAATGACAAGATCGATCCTTTCACTGCATAGCGAGATGAGCTTTTTCCTGATAAGGGCCTTTTCATCGGGCAGGATATCGTAACTCACCACTTCCGCGTCTATTTTCCTGAGCAGCCTTTCAACCGCGGGGCCGCTCGTATCCTTTCTCCGGCCTTTTGAGCCCTTATCGCTTAATGTAAGGACAGCAGCTCTAATCATTATTTCTTCAGCCCTTCAACCCGTATCCCGTCTCCTACTTTAATCGTTCCGCCTTTAATCACCCTTGCAAAGATACCCTCTCTGGGCATTACGCAGTCTCCGGCCTGCTCGTAGATCGCGCAGCGGGAATGGCACAGCTTGCCGATCTGGCTGACCTCCAGCTCCACGTCTTCACCCACGGTCATCTTTGTTCCCACAGGGAGAACGGGCAGTGCAACCCCTTCTGTGGTGATATTCTCGGCAAAATCACCGGGGCCGACTTTAAGTCCCATTGCCTGCATTTTCCTTATGCTTTCAAGCGCAAGGAGGCTGACCTGCCTGTGCCACCTGCCTGATGCATGGGCATCACCCTCTATCCCGTAATCATCCCTTAACACAGCGGAGGCAACCGCCTTCTTTCTTACACCCTTTTTGTCGCTTATGTTTATTGAAATGATTATGGCGGCCATATGCAGGACCCCCCTGAATTCACCTTACAGTTGCACATAACACCATCGCCCGTATGCCGGAGAGCCCGGCGGAAAAGCTTTATCTGCGATTCCCTGAGGAAATATTCAGCACGGTATATTTAGTAACCC
>WFVK01000398.1 GCA_015491705.1 Nitrospirota bacterium
TCCTTGAACTCAGGGCGTATTACACGAGGCTTGAAAAGGCCGGTTTCAGAAACCTCAAATACGTGGTGCGCCTCTATGAAAAGCTCGCCTATCCCGCGATAAGCTTCATCATGATCCTACTCGGCATACCGCTTGCACTGAATACGAGGTGGGGAGGGGGCATCAGGGCCGCGGGACTGGGGGTTATAATCGCTGTTTGCTACTGGCTTGTATACTCTGTAAGCATATCCCTCGGCAATGCAGGCAGCCTGCCTCCATGGCTTGCACCCTGGATCGCCCCCCTCCTCTTCTGCGCTGCCGGGGTCTTCCTGTATTTCCGTATCCGGGAATAATCCGCATCCCCCGGGAGGGGGATGCGGATCTCACAGTGTGTGAAATTTAAATCTCCAGCTTAGAAAACGGCAACGCTCCAGGGAGAACCCGCATAGTTGCTGTCAGTGGAAGGAGACAGTTTAACCGTTGCTGTAATCTTGTTGCTTGCGGTATCGATGACGGAGAGGGATACATCCGCGTGGTTGACCACGTAAAGCTTTCCTCCGGCGGAGTCAACGGCTATGCCGATCGGCTCCTTGCCCACCTTTATGGTATCCACGACCTTGTTGCTTGCGGTATCAATGACGGAAACGCTGTCGCCGAACCTGTTGGTTACATACAGTTTCCCGTTTGCGGCATCAAGCGCCAGGTCCCATGGCTTGGTGCCGACTTTTACAGTTGCTATTACCTTGTTGTTTGACGCATCAATAACCGTGACGGCATTGTCGCCGTGGTTGGCAACGTACACCCTCTTGGCCGCGGTGTCCACGTCCATGTTGACAGGCAGGGCGCCCACCTTTATCTTCTCCGCAACCTTCAGTATCTTGCCCGGCGTAATGTCGACAACCGCTACCGTGTTCTCGCCTACATTACTTACAAACAGCTTGTTGCCGACTATACCCACATCAAACGGTCCGGCGCCGACCTTGAACGTTCCCTTCACGGTATTCTTTGCAAGGTCTATTACGCTTACGGTTTGTGCGGGGTCTTCAGTATTGGTTACAAATGCACGCTTGGTGAGAGCGTCCACCGCGGCATTCATTGGGGCTGTGCCAACCTTTACCTTGGCCAGTTCAGAATTGCTTTTCAGGTCGATGACGGAGACAGTGCTGTCCCCCTTGCTCGAATTGGCAACATATGCCCTGCCGCTGTCACGGTCAATGGCTATCCCCGCAGGCCATACACCTACCCTAACCGTCATCACAACCTTGTTGTTAGAGGTATCGATGGCTGAGACGGTATTGTTGCCGGCATTTGTCACGTATACCTTTTTGGATGAGGCATCCGCATCATGCCCTGAGAATGCCAGCATTGCAAAGACCGCGGCGAATACTGCAAAGAACTTCACTTTCACGAATTTACTCATTTTTTCCTCCTCTTGTCTTTTAAGGATTATTAAAACAGCCCCTCCGCCGAAAGGGGAAAAGGTTTCCATACGCCCCTGCATACCTTACAGCAATCCCCCCCCTTGACTTAAGGGGACGGCAAAGCGCCCCGCCTTATAACCGCTGAGCCCTGAACCGGCAACCCCTGAACCTCAAACAGGGTTTTTCGGCAGGCCCTCCTGCCGGTTTATACAACATTTAAGGTAAAGGAATCAGGTAATTAAACAGTGTAAACACAAAAACAGTAATGCTAATATAACCATTCATATTAAAAAAGGCAATATTAAGTTTGCTGAGGTCGGAAGGTTTTATAAGGGTGTGTTCATACAGCATGAGGCCCGCTGCTATCAGGACCCCCAGGAAGTAAAGGGCCGACAGGTCAAAAATATGCAGTATGCTCAGAAGCAGGGCTATTGTTATGATATGAAACAGCCTTGCTATCCAGAGTGACGGCCTTATGCCGAAGACCTTCGGGATGGAATAAATGCCCTGTTTTTTATCAAATTCCATGTCCTGCAGGCCGTAAAGCACATCAAAGCCTGCAACCCAGAACATAACCGCCAGGCACAGGGGCAGTATCTCGATGTCAAATGTCCCCCTTATCGCAATCCACGCCCCCAGCGGCGCAAGTGAAAGAGCGGCCCCGAGCACTATGTGGCACAGCCACGTGAATCTCTTGGTGTAGGAATACACGAGCAGCACGAGAATGAACAGCGGTGAAAGCCTGAAACAGAGGGGATTCAGCTTATAGGCCGCCAGCACCAGAAATGCAAAGGCGATAACTGTAAAAAACAGGGCCTCGCGTGTTTTT
This sequence comes from Nitrospirota bacterium, assembly GCA_015491705.1. Lineage (GTDB taxonomy): Bacteria > Nitrospirota > Thermodesulfovibrionia > UBA6902 > UBA6902 > JAADFS01. The sequence continues at coordinate 2,230 of WFVK01000398.1, forward strand.
ATTACTCCTTTCGGAAGCTCCCTGTTCTTCGTCCTCGGATTAAGGGCGTCGATCTTTCTGTCGATTATCCTGTTCATTCCCATTGCCCCCGAACGCCCCCCCACCATTGCAACGGTTATCCAGAATATCTGGTAAAACGCCGGGATACCCTCCGCTGCAATGAGGGCCGCCGTAAATGCAAAAGGAAGGGCGAAAACAGAATGAGAGAATTTTATAAGCCTGAGATATGTTGCCAATTTCCCGGATAACGACATAGCTTAATATTTTAATTTTACCCGATATGAAAAGGCAACAGGTTTGAAATTTTTTCATATTCAATGTTAATCTTAGTTGCATAACCATGGCGGAAATAATCCCTTTCAAAGGTATTCTGTACAATCCCGAAAAGGTGGATGCGTCCTCCACCATGGCGCCCCCTTACGACATAGTCACGCATGATCTCAAGGATGCGCTTTATAACAGGAGTCCCTACAACATCATCCGCATCGATTTCGGCAAGGACATGGACGGAGACAATGAGCATGAAAATCGCTATACAAGGGCCGCGGCATACCTCTCGGACTGGCTTCGGCAGGGGGTGCTGACAAGCGATCCCGAACCCTCGTTTTACTGTTACGAAATAACTTACGAAATAAACGGACAGACAAAAAAGACAAGGGGGGTTCTCGGCGCCGTAAGGATTGAAGAGCCGGAGACCGGCAGGATTCATCCCCACGAGATGACCTATTCAAAACCCAAGTCGGACAGGCTGAACATCCTGCGTTACTGCAATGCAAACACCAGCCCCATCTTTTCCCTGTACAGCAGCAGGCAAAGGCTTGCCTCGTCCATCCTCGAGGAGACGGTACGGGGGAAGCCCTTTATTGAGGCGTCCAACGGCGACGGTTTCATCCACCGCCTCTGGCGCATCAGCGACCCTTCTTCGATCGAGGCAATAAAAAAGGACATCTCGGACAGGGACATTTTCATAGCAGACGGCCACCACCGCTATGAAACAGCACTTTCATTCAGGAAAGAGATGGAGGCCGGGGGTCTGAACAGGACCGGGCGGGAACCCTTTAATTATGTGCTCATGTTTCTTTCCAACATGGAGGATGACGGCCTGACCCTCCTGCCCACGCACCGCATCGTGGAGATAGACTCGGATATCAACGCAAGGACCGCACTCGGGAGATATTTTGATGTCCGGAGGATAGGCCCGGACGGAGCGTCCGAAGAGCGGATAAGGCAGCGGATGTTTGAAACAATGCGGAACAACACCCGCTCATTCGGGATGTTCCTCACCAATGCGGACACATATTACACCCTCCTGCCCAAATCCCCGGATATAACAGAAGTGGACCTGCCTGAATGCCTGAAAGATCTTGATGTATCCGTGCTGCACAAATTCATATTCGAGAAATTGCTGAGGGTCAGCCATTACGAATACGAAATGGACCCCGACATTGCCGTGGAAAGGGCGAAAAAGGGGTCGTTTGAAGCTGTCTTTTTTCTCAACCCCACGAGGATTCATGATGTCAGGAAGGTAGCGCTTGCCGGACACAGAATGCCACCCAAGTCCACATACTTTTATCCTAAGCTCCTGACCGGGATGGTTATTTACAGGTTTCAGCCCTGTTGATCCCGGGCTTAATGTTGTATAAACGGGCGGCAAAGCATGGTGAAAAAGGGCGTACAAACAGGACTGGACGTATTCGATAAAAAGTGGCCCCGGCAATTAACGGGTTCACGGGCCGGCCTGCTTGTGCATCCGGCTTCTGTAAACAGGAGACTGAAACACGCGGTCGACTGCCTGCTTGAGTCGAAAAAAATCAGGCTGAAGGCCCTGTTCGGCCCCCAGCACGGAATCCGCGGGGAAACGCAGGACAACATGGTGGAATGGAAGGGGTTCAGGGATAAAAAGACAGGGCTTCCGGTCCACAGCCTATACAGCCGCACGCGCAAACCCGGGCCGTCCATGCTCACGGATATTGATGTGATGGTAATCGACATGCAGGATGCCGGATCCCGCTATTACACATTCATATGGACGATGGACCTGTGCATGCAGGCATGTCATGAGGCCGGCCGGTCCGTTGTCGTCCTTGACAGGCCGAATCCCATCGGGGGCGCAATCACCGAAGGCCCCGTGCTCGATACGGACTTTGCGTCTTTTGTAGGCCGGCGTCCCCTGCCCGTGCGGCACGGGATGACCGCGGGGGAAATAGCCTGTTACCTGAAGGAAGAGTTTTACCCCTCGCTTGATCTTCATGTCATCCCGCTGCAGGGCTGGAGGCGCAAGATGTGGTTTGATGAAACAGGCCTGCCGTGGGTTATGCCTTCCCCGAACATGCCGGCCCTGGATACCGCAGCCGTGTATCCGGGGATGTGCCTGCTTGAAGGTACCAACCTGAGCGAAGGCCGCGGCACCACACGTCCTTTCGAGATATTCGGCGCGCCTTTTATCGAGCCGGATGTCATTGTGAAAAGGCTCGGGGAATTCAGGCTCCCCGGTGTTGTGTTCAGGCCCGTGTTTTTCCAGCCGACATTCCAGAAGCATGCCGGCAGGCCCTGCGGGGGCGCACAGATTCACGTCACCGGCAGGGAGAGATTCAGGGCCTTCAAGACAGGCGCTGCGGTTATCATGGCGGCCCTTGAGCTCTATCCGCGGCATTTCAGATGGAAACAGCCCCCCTATGAATATGAGACAGAGAAGATGCCGATAGACATACTCGCAGGCACTGACAGGTTCAGGAGGGAGCTGGAGGCAGGCAGGCCCCTGAATGAAATGGAAGAGTGGTGGAAGGCGCAGTGTCTTGAGTTCCGGAGGAAAAAGCGGAAAAGACACCTGATTTATCACTGATGTTGCATAAAGGCAGATGGATGAAATAAATATCTTTATTCCGGCTGCGGGCAGGGGCGAGAGGCTCAGGCCGCTGACAGACCATATCCCCAAACCCCTCGTGCCCGTCATGGGCAAACCGGTGCTGCAGCATGTCATCGAGAAGGTATCTTCCCTTCCCTTCAAAAAAATCGGAATAAACATTTATCACAAAAAAGAGGCCGTGGAAGAATGGGTGTCACGCTGCCGGCTGAGAGACAGGATATTGCTCTTCCCGGAGGAGACCATGCTTGGCACAGGGGGCGCGCTGAAAAATGCGGAAGGGCTTTTAAGGGAGCGGACCTTTCTTGTGCATAATTGCGACGTGCTCTCGGATATAGACACAGGCAGGCTGCTTGAATATCACCGGTCATCCGGGAATCCTGCAACGCTTGCGGTTCATGATTATCCCGAGTTCAATAATCTCTCTGTAGACGGGCAGGGATTCTTGCGGGAGGTTTACCCCCATGCTGGCACCGTTGTTAATCTCATGGCCTTTACGGGCGTGGCGGTGTATGAACCTGAATTCATGGAGTTTCTCCGGGAGGGGACCTCCAGTGTCACGGATGCATGGATGAGGGCGCTCAGCGCGGGGCGCAGGATAGGCACATTTGATACAACGGGCTGTTACTGGACCGATATCGGCAGGCCTGCGGCATATGCCTCCGCCGTGTTTCGTGCATTGAGGAACGAGGGCGAAGCGGTGTATATACATCCCTCTGTCAGGGGGTGCGTCAATATCGACATGCAGGGGTACGTGGTGATTGAATCCGGGTGCATAATCGACAGGGACGTTTCGATGAAAAACTGCATCCTGCTTCAGGGCACCCGTATCGGCACAGGGGCGGGGGAGGTTCATGGACCGGCCCGGATTGAAAACTGCATAATGGGCCCGGGGTTCAGAACAGGCATCAGCGGGCCGGATACACAGCGGGTTCCGGCGGAGGCGGCGGGCAGCCCATCGGTGACGGGGGGTCGGACAGGAGATATTACAGGATATGGAGAGGCAATGAATCAGCGGTGCTCATGCAGTGCAGCGGCGATGACCCTGATTTTGAGCGCCATACGGAGTACACCGGCTTTTTCCGCAGGCACTCCCTCCCTGTTCCCCGGCTGATAGAGGCGGATGCCGCGGAAAAGCGGGCCGTATTTGAAGACGCCGGGGATATCTCACTTTACAGTTATCTTAAGTGCCCCCGTGAAGACGCAGAGGTGGAGGATATCTACAGGCGAGTCATTGACCTTATGGTCACGCTCCACATCAACGTCACGGGGCATGTGCATGAATGTCCCCTCCTCAGGGAAAGGATATTCGACTACAGGCATCTGCGCTGGGAGACGGATTATTTTATCAGCAGATTTGTCATGGGCCTGAGGAACACGGTTATTGAAAATCCGGCCGGCCTTGAAAGGGAATTTCACAGGCTTGCCGTCAGGGTCGATTCATTCCCCAGGGCCGTGATTCACCGCGACCTGCAGTCCCGTAATATCATGGTCATGAAAAGAGGGGAGCTGCGCCTGATAGATTTTCAGGGTGCGAGAATGGGTCCGCCGGCATACGACGTCGCATCCGTACTGTGGGACCCCTATTACCGTCTCAGGGACGATATGAGGGAGCGCCTGCTTGAATATTACACAGATAAAGTCGTGAGCAGCTCGGGGGGCGCCTGCAGCAGAAAGCATTTCCGGGACACTCTGCTGCCGTGCAGGCTCCAGAGGCATATGCAGGCCCTCGGGGCCTATGGATTCCTGTCAGCGGTGAAAGGCAGGAAATATTTTCTGAAACATGTCCCCGAGGCGCTGAGGCTGCTGAAAGAGGACATTTCACTCTGCAGGGATGAATACCCCGAGATGCACAGACTCATCATGAATCTCCAATCATGAATCCCGCATCTTGCATCCTGTATCTCAAATCCTGTATCTTTAAACCATGACGGATCCGGTAGAGAAGTTCCTGAATTACCTTACGGTCGAGAAGGGTCTTGCAGAAAACACCCTGGAGTCTTACGGGCGGGACCTTCACAAATTCAGGAACTACCTGGAGGGCTGCGGAAAACAGATAACCGGATTCAGAAGAAGCGACATCACCTCGTACCTGAATCATCTGCGCGATGCAGGCAATCAGTCTTCCACACTGGCAAGGAACATCGCCGCGCTGCGGGGGTTCTGCAGATTCATGCTGATAGAGGGCGTGATGAAGGAAGACCCCCTTGAAAACCTCATGACCCCCAGGGGATGGAAGCGCGTTCCGAGGATCATCGGAACAGATGAGGTCTCCACCCTGCTTGAGAAGCCCGGCGGCAAGAAACTCTCGCTCAGGGACAGGGCCATACTCGAGACTATTTATTCCTCCGGACTGAGGGCGAGCGAGGTGATCAACATGAAAATGGGAGATATAAACTTTGAAGCCGGGTTCATTACGGTAAGAGGAAAGGGTTCAAAAGAGCGCGTCGTCCCCATAAACGAGACCGCACTGTCTACAATAAAGAAATACATTGAAGAGTCAAGGCCCGATATCCTCGGTAAGAGAAACAGCCGCTTCCTCTTTCTTGCAAAGGGCGGCAGGCCGATGACCAGACAGCGGTTATGGCAGCTTATCAAGAAGTATTCAGCCGGCCTGTCGGCAAACATCTCACCGCACACACTCAGGCACTGTTTTGCAAGCCACCTCCTCGACGGAGGCGCCGACCTGAGGGCCCTCCAGAAAATGCTCGGCCATACGGACATCTCCAGCACCCAGATATATACGAGGGTGACACCCGAGAGGCTGAGAAAGATTCACAAAGAACACCATCCCCGCGGATAACCGCCGGCCACATCCGAATCTTGCATCTTGCAGTCCATATCTTGTATCCTGTAACCTGTACCGTGAATCCCGCTTTCTAAAATCCTTAACCGGGTGAGGAGGTCAACGCATGCTGGAAAAAGTCCGTAAGGAAAGACTGTACCATTGTTGTACGCCGGCCGATCTGCCGTTCAATACAACAGACGATATTCCCCCCCTCAAGGAAACCATAGGGCAGAAAAGGGCGCTCAATGCCCTGGAGTTCGGCCTCGGCATCGACAGCCACGGGTTCAACATATATATTCTCGGTGAGAGCGGTACAGGCAAACTTACCACCATAAAGACGATACTGGATGAAAAGGCAAGGGGCGAACCGGCGCCTGACGACTGGTGTTATATCTACAATTTCAAAAACCAGGATATGCCGCGCGCCATAAGGCTGTCGCCGGGGACGGGGCTTACATTCAAAAAGGATATGGAAGAGATGATCACGGCCCTGCGGCAGGAGATACCGAAGGTATTCGAGTCAAAGGAATATGAAAAACAGAAGACCAAGATACTCGAGGAATTCCAGCAGAGGCAGAAGAAACACTTTGCGGACCTTGAGAGGGAGGCCAAGGAAAAGGACTTCACCCTTCGCAAGACGGTCAGCGGGCTGGTCCTCGTCCCCGTAAAGAAAACCGGGGAGACATTAAGCGAGGAGGAATATGAAAGCCTTGAACCGGATGTAAAAAAGAAGATAGAATCCATAGGCAGGGAGCTCCAGGAAAAACTCGATGACCTGATACGGCTCGTAAGGGAAGAGGAAAAAAAGATCAAGGACCTGATGAAAGACCTTGAAAGGCAGGCCACACTCGCCTCCGTGGGCCACAGGATCGATGAACTGAAAGGCAAATACGGCGGCAATCCCCAGGTGACCGGCTATCTCGATGAAGTCAGGGAGGACATACTGGAGCATCTCGATGATTTCAAACCGCAGGAAGAACAGCCGGCCCCGATGCCCTTTATGAAGCCGCCCAGGACAGAGCCTTCATTCATAAGGTATTCCGTAAACGTATTCGTCAACAACCGCGACTCGAAAGGCGCCCCCGTGGTGATCGAAAACAACCCCACATATTACAACCTGTTCGGAAGGGTTGAGCACAAACTGCAGTACGGGGTGGCGATGACCGATTTCACCATGATCAAGGCCGGCTCGGTCCAGCAGGCAAACGGCGGCTACCTGGTCATAGACGCGCTTGAACTGCTCAAGAACATCTTTTCCTATGACGCATTAAAGAGGGCGATAAAGGACAGGGAGATAAAGATAGAGGATGTATGGGAACAGTACCGCCTGATCTCAACGGTCACACTGAAGCCGGAGCCGATTCCCTTCAATGTAAAAATAATACTGGTGGGCAATCCCCGCCTGTATTACCTGCTCTACAATCTCGACGAGGAATACCGGGAGCTGTTCAAGGTGAAGGCCGACTATGAAAACCGGATGGACAGAAACCCGGAAAACATACTCAAATATGCCAGTTTCGTGCGCACCAAGTGTGAAGAGAGAAATCTGCAGCCCTTTGACCGCGATGCAGTCGCAAAGGTTATCGAGTACGGCTCAAGGCTTGCCGAACATCAGAACAAGCTTTCAGCCAAGTTCAGCGAGATAGCCGACATTCTCAGGGAGGCCGATTACTGGGCCAGGCGCAACAACGGCAATATCGTGACCGCCCGGGACGTCGAGAAGGCGTTTGAAGAGAAGACATACCGCTGCAACAAGGTAGAGAAGAAGATACTTGAAGCGACCAGGGAAGGCACGATCCTCATCGACACCGAAGGCGCCGTGACCGGACAGATAAACGGCCTGTCGGTGCTGGACCTCGGAGACTACAGGTTCGGCATGCCCTCCAGGATTACGGCCAGAACCTATGCGGGCAGGGCCGGAATCGTGAACATAGAGAGAGAGACGAAAATGAGCGGGAAGATCCACGAAAAGGCGATACTGATACTGACCGCTTACCTCGGCGGGAAATACGCCATGAAACATTCCCTCACACTCACGGCCTCTCTTACATTCGAGCAGTTATACGGAGGCGTTGAAGGCGACAGCGCCACATGCGCAGAGGTCTATGCGCTTTTAAGCGGCATATCCGGTGTCCCCCTGAAACAGTCCATTGCCGTAACAGGCTCGATGAACCAGCACGGGCAGGTACAGCCTATCGGCGGAGTCAATGAAAAGATAGAGGGATTCTACGAAGCATGCAAGCTCAACGGCCTGAACGGGGAGCACGGTGTCATAATCCCCAGGCGCAACCTGATACACCTGATGCTGAAAAACGAGGTTGTCGAGGCTGTTGAAAAGGGGAAATTCAACATCTACTCGATCGACAATATCGAGGACGGCATAGAAATCCTTACGGGCATGCCTCCCGGCGAATTACAGCCTGACGGCACTTATCCTGAAAACACTTTCAATTACATGGTCGCCAAAAAATTAAAGGAGCTGTCCGATGCCGTAAAAGGTGAGAAGGAAGACAACAGCGGAAGCAGGAAGAAGAAAAAGAATAATAA
>WFVK01000399.1 GCA_015491705.1 Nitrospirota bacterium
GCAGGGCGGGGATGAACTGTTACCGTTACTGTAAACAGACACCAATTATATCACAATTCTCCCGAAAACCTTAATTTCCAGAGCTTCTCCCGCCGCCCTGCATCCCCCTGTTTTCTGCTATTGCTTGCTTGTGAATATTACGTTAATATAAGTCTATGCCGCGGTGGACGATTACAAAAAGACGCATCCTGATTTCAGTGCTGGTTATCTTTCCCCTCATTTGCGATGCCGCTGTGCGGGGCAGTGCGGATTCAGTCGAACCGGCGGGGAGAGGGATTGAAGAAGCGGTCAGGCTGCTTGATGCCTCTATGTACAGACAGGCGGAACGTGTACTGAATGATATCGTCAAAAACGGTCTTCCAGACAGGGAAAAGGCCTTTTTCCTGCTCGGAAGGCTCTACCGGCAGGGGGGCGACTTTGACAGTGCAGAGAAATATCTGCTGAAGGCATCAGCAGGCTTTCCGTTGCTCAGGGATTACGCACTGAAGGAACTCCTTGATGTTTACAGCGCATCAGGGCGCTATGACATGGTCCTGGAGACCGCTGAAAAGATAAAAAACAGGCTCTTGATGCAGGATGTAAGGAAGGCCACTATAGACGCCTTGCTCGCCATGCAGAAGATACCGCAGGCGAAACAGGCATTTTCAATGTATGTCAGGGAATTCCCCGAAGACTGGGATTACAGGTTCAGCTTTGCCGCGTGCATGAAAGACCTGGGGGAGGCCGGAGAGGCCGCCTCGGTGTTCAGGAATATATACATAAGCGCAGCGCCAATGTCTGAAGAGGCCCTTCAGCAGCTCACCGGGCTGAAGGCCGCTGCACTGTCAAATGAAGAGAAACTGAAGAGGGCGGATAATCTCTTTGCGAATAATGAGTTTAAAAAGGCCGAGGCCCTGTACAGGGATGTTTATGATTCACTGGACAGGGCCGGCAGGGACAGGGTGGCGTTTCAGATCGGGATGTGCCGCTTCAGGCAGAAAAAATACGCTGAGGCGGCTGCAAGCTTCGGCAGGCTTCATACTCCCCGCGCGCTGTACTGGCAGGCGCGGTCATTTTACAGGATGAATGACCTGCACGGCTTCAATGCGATTAAGAAGAGGTTCGAGACAGAATATCCGGGCAACAGGCGGCTCGCCCTCCTGTTCCTGATGGAAGGCGATGAGTTCAGGCGCAAGGGGAGATTAAGCGAGGCTGCAGGGAGCTACCGGAAGGTTGTAAGGCGTTTCCCGGCCAGGGCTGAGAACGCCCTGTGGGGTCTCGCGTGGATGTATTACACGTCCGGTGATTACAGGAAGGCCCTGGGTTACTTTTCGAGGCTGGCGGCATATGTGAAAAGCAGGGATTACTACAAGTACCTCTACTGGAAGGCCAGGACCGAGGAGAAATTATACGCTGCATGCGGGGGGGACAAGCCCGGATACGGCCGGAAGATATGCAGCAAGCTCAGGCCTGACCCGTTCAGCGGGCTGCCTGCGGATGAGAGTTATTACGGATACCTTATAAGGCTCCGCTCTTCCGTACATAAACCTCCTGAAAAGGTTCGGTTTTCAGAGCCTGCAAGGCCGGCCGGCAGGGTATATGAGAGGATAGAGGCCCTCGTGTCTCTGGGCATGAAAGAAGAGGCGGCAAATGAAATAACGGATTCCCTGAAACGCGCGGGGAAACGGGAAGAGTTCTTCTATCTCGGCTACATGGCGATGAAGCTCCAGAGGTACAGGGATGTGATTGCATTCGCCGAACCGAGGAAGGACCGGGAATTCCTGCCTTATTCATATCCGCTCGGTTTCCGTGATATTGTCACGCGGGCCGCTCATTCGGAGAATGTAGATGCGCATCTGATCGCCGCCCTGATCCGTGAAGAGAGCCGTTATGACCCCGGGGTGGTCTCATGGGCTGGAGCGGTCGGGCTCATGCAACTGATGCCCTCCACCGCCGAGATATTGAAGAATGATATGGACATGGAGATCGAGGACAGCGCCGAGCTTTTTGATGCCAGAAAAAACATCCTGCTCGGGACTCACTACTTCTCCCGGCTTGTAAGGAATTTCAACAACATCCCCCTTGCAATAGCGGCCTACAATGCAGGCGAGAAGACCCTGAGGAAATGGATGGCAAGGTTTAACGGCCAGGATATAACCGAGTTCATAGAAAACATACCCTACAAGGAGACCAGGAGGTATGTGAAGAAGGTGCTCAAAAGCTACTGGCAGTACAGGACCATAAACGGCCTGCCCGTCACGGGAATCAGCGGGCCGGGATAAGAAACACGGGCTGTCCCGGCGGGGTTTACTTTTTAATTTGTTTTTGATAAGTTACATGCTGATGCAACAGGATATGTTCAAATTTTTGAAGGAGGAATCATCTTTGGAAAAGATACGTTTGCTTGAGGATAAGATCACGAAGGTGATTGATAAGATTAAGGCTCTCACCGAGGAAAACAGTGCGCTGAATGCAAAGATATCCGGGCTGCAGGAAGAACTCGACAGGAAAGAGGAGGAGTTGGCAAGGCTTAAGCGGGAGCTTGAGGATATGGATAACCTGAGGACCAATATCGACAAGCTCAGCAATGAGCGTGAAACCGTAAGATCACAGGTGGAGAACCTGATAAGGGAGCTTGAATCCGTTGAACTGTAATGTCCCCGGACGGATCGGCAATCCTGTCAGTCGGCGATGGTTTTATGCAACTGCTGGTTAATTTAACACATGACCGGGTGGTGAAAAATGCGTTCTGTTGAAGTCCAGATACTCGGACAGAGCTATTACATCAAGACGGATGAGGATGAGGAGTATGTGAAGTCGCTCGCCGGGTATATTGATGAAAAGCTGAAGGAGATATACAGCGTCGCTCCGAATGTAAACCAGACAAAGGCAACCGTGATGGCCGCCTTCGGCATAGCGGATGAACTCTTCAAGCTGCGGATGGAGCGGGAGAACCTTGACAGGCTGATTGATGAGAAGACAAAGATACTGTCGGGATTGTTAGAGTAAACAGCATCATGAACCTCCCTTACCACTTTTTTATAGCGCTCCGGTATTTCAAGTCAAAAAAGAAGCACGGCTGGATTTCAATCAATACCGTTATCTCCATTGCAGGCGTTGCCCTCGGCGTGATGACGCTTGTAACGGTTCTTTCCGTAATGGGCGGATTCCGGGAAGACCTCCAGGAGAAAATTCTCGGGGTCAACACCCCCATTGTTATCCTCAGCTATAAGGGACGAATAAGCAACTACGGCGAACTGAGAAAACAGATCAATACACTTGAAGGCGTAATCGATTCATCGCCCTTTATTCACGGGCAGGCCATGCTCAGGTCCGGTGACAGGGCATACGGCGTTGTTATAAGGGGTATCGACCCTGCTTCCGCCGTAAAGACGACGGATATCCTCAAGGGCCTGAGTGCGGGCAGCATCAGGGACCTCGATGACGGCAGCGGCGGCATCCCCGGTATCATAGTAGGCAGGGAGCTTATGAGAAACCTGAGGCTGATGATTGGAGATGTGGTTGAGATGGTCTCGCCCGTCGGCGAAATCGGGCCCCTCGGCATGATCCCCAAGATGAAGAAGTTCAGGATCGCGGGTTTTTTCCAGGCAGGCATGTATGAATATGATTCAGGACTTGCCTTTATCAGCCTCCGCGTTGCGCAGGATTTCTTCGGCTACGGTGACGCCGTCACCGGCATCGAGGTCAGGACGGACGATATCTACAGTGCCCGGGAGACAGCGGACAGGATCGAACGCCTGCTTCAGTACCCTTACTATGCGCAGGACTGGATGCAGATGAACAGGAATCTCTTTTCCGCGCTCAAACTTGAAAAGATCGTGATGTTTATAATTCTCACACTTATAATCATCGTCGCAGCGTTCAATATCGTAAGCAACCTCATAATGACGGTTATCGAAAAGGGCCGCGAGATAGCCATCATGAAGGCGATGGGCGCGCGGAGCAGGGGGATTATGTCTATCTTCATGATTCACGGCCTGCTGATCGGTGTTATAGGCACGCTTGCGGGAGTTGCATCGGGGTATGTGCTGTGCCGCCTGCTGCAGACTTACAGGTTCATAAGCCTGCCGGGTGATGTATATTCCCTGAGTTATCTCCCCGTGAAACTGAGCCTGTTTGACTTCCTCGTGGTCCCCGCGTCGGCGGTGCTTATAAGCTTCCTGGCCACGCTTTATCCCTCGTGGCAGGCTGCAAAGGTTGATCCGGTCGAGCAGTTGAGGTATGAATAGAGCCTGTGCCGGCGGTAAGCCGGGCTGTTTTAATTTGCCCCGCCCTGTATTGCATGGAAATGAGCCTATGAAGATGAGACAACAGGCGATAATCATCCTTATGACCGTGTGCGTGCTGCTGGCGGCTGTATCGGGCTTTGCTTCAGCGCCTGATGTTATCGACATGGACATGGAGATAATCGACAACAACATAATCGTGAGTCTATCCGTGCAGAATGTCGCGGAATTCGAGGCGGCCATAAAT
>WFVK01000400.1 GCA_015491705.1 Nitrospirota bacterium
AGAAGTCCTGGGGAGATCGAGGAAGAAGTAGCCGCCCGGTGGATGTGCGTGAAGACATCCAGGGAGCAGATAGAGGAGCTGCTGAGGGGAAAATAGGGTATGCTCAGCGATGAAGAACTGGCCGTACTTGTAATGGATGAAGACTCTGCAGAGGCATTTGACGAGCTCTTGAAGAGGTACAGGCCTGTTATATACAGCATTGCCGGTAAGCTGTTTTCTGCTGATAATATCCAACATGCAACCAGGTACGAGGCAATCCTTGAGGGTGAGAGCGCGCTGGGTCTTGCCATTGTAAACTATGACCGATCCACGGGGAACTTCAGGAGGTATGCCGTAAAGTGCATCCAAGGGGCGATCTTAAACTATCTGAACGGAAACAGGTCCCTCGTCATCCCTCTTGCCCTGCAGCGGAGACTCCAGAAGGTGAAGTCCGCGATCAGGGCCGTGACAGGCAGGGAGGCATCTGAAGTCGATATAACACGTGTCAGGTCGCTTTTGGTGCGGAAATATCCTGATGAGGCCGTTTACTGGAACAGGTTTCTGGAATCATATGTCGCGGAAGTTTTGGATGCCCGTGATGATATATCCCTTGACAGCCGGCCGGAAGACGGCAGAAGCATGCATGAGGTGTTGGCAGGCGGTGCCGAAACAGGGACTCCGGTGGAAAGGAGAGATATCGCGGCGAGGATTTCCCGGGTAGTAATGGATGCATGGCTGGAAATTGTAAGAAAAGAGTCGAGGGGCCGCAGCAGAAGGAGGCTGGAAATTTTATACAGGTACTATGTAAAGGGTGAGTCCTCTGAAGAGATCGTGCGCTGGCTTGAGGGCTCGGGCCTCAACGGATACGATCTCTTCAGGCAGGTCAAAAACAGGGGATTCAGACAGTTGTGCAGGAAGTACGAGGACGTGTTCAGGGACATGGCTGCTGAACTCAACAGGCTGTGTGACAGCGTCATCATCAGCGTAAAGGAGACGGAGGGTTTCTGTAATGACCTCATGGTCTTTCTCAGGACACTTGCAGGCACCGGTATCCTGATGGAGGGTTACAATGCGCAATCCTGAGAAGAAAAGGCACGAAAGAAAAAGGCTTGATCAACCTGAGGACTTTCTCCTTGAAAACTTTGAAAGGGCAAAGGAAGAGCGGGGAGAGATTATCTGCACATCTCTTGAACTCCTCGAGACAGGGGATGAAGATGCCAGGTGGATGGCCGTCGGTGTGCTTGCCGAGGCCGGAGATGAAAGGATTGTCCGGCCCCTGATTGACGTGCTCCTGTCCGACCGTTCCCCACGGGTGCGGGCCGAGGCCGCCCGTGCACTCGGCGACTGGAGGGACATGGAGAAGCCGTTTGCCGCCCTTGTTGATGCAGCAACAGGGGACCCGTCGGAACTTGTAAGGGACAAGGCGTTTGAAGCCCTGCAAGGCATAACTGTTTTGAGGAAAGAGCCCGGGAAATACGAGAGTACAGACAGTGGCTTCAGTGTGCATGTGGAAAAAACCGATAATCAGGCAATGACCAGGCTTGTCTTCTTTATCAGAAAGGATACAGAGATGGAGGAACTCAGACACCGTGTCTTCGTCCTTCTGGGGCCTGACGGATACATCGAAGGACGGACAGACAGCCGCGGCTGTACATTGATCGACAATGAGAGCCTGCGGAAGGCAGGCTGTAGTGATGGTGACGGCAAGTTACGCTTTGTGCTGAAATGAGCCGGAATGTCAACTCGTGCCTTTCCTGGTTTCCTGCCAAGGCCCCCGGACCGCCCGGGGCAGAACAGCTTCCCCGGTGCACGCCTCTCATGCGGTCTCCCCTATAATCCCGCAGATTTTGCACGGTATCACGAAGCGCGTAAAGGTTATGCGCGGTTGTTCTTTGCGATACCTGCTTCCTTCGATCTCTCCGGTTTCCGTCACAAAAAATAATCGCTCTTTTATGAAAGTATTGTGGAGGGCTTAGATATCCTGCACTGTCGAGGATCTGGTTTAACAGCTGCCCAGACCGGCTATAGAGAGTTTACCGTGAGGTGTGATAGATCATACAATTATCATATCCAGGCAATTAAGGGAGGTTACAATGGCGGCTTCATCTGTAAGAAAACCCTCGGTTGTGTCTTATTTCAACGCGATCCTCTTTCCATTCGTTTACTTTTTTTCACGGAAAAGGATGATAGCCGGGGCGGTCAGTCTGCTGGTCTGTCTCTTCTCCATACCCTTGATGTTTTTCTTTGTGGGTGTTTTCAGCTACTTCGCGATGTCAGCATGGGCAACCTGGAACCTGCGTTATGAACTGATGAGTTTCCAGGCTTCTGAACAAGCCCGGGCAATTGCGGAAAAGATGGCTGCCAACTCAGAAAAGAACGGGTGACCTGTGGCATCCTGGTATTCGGAGCCTGCGTGTAAATGTTTTTTTGA
>WFVK01000401.1 GCA_015491705.1 Nitrospirota bacterium
CCCCCAGATTGTATCATTTATATATACCTTGACTTCAAAGACCTTCCTGTGCTCAGGTCCTTCTTCCTTGTGGGTTATATATTCAGGCAGCACGCCGAAGCGCGCCTGTGAGACCTCCTGCAGCCTGGTCTTGAAATCAAAGATGAAGTTCCCGTCTGAGAGTTCGTCCATTTTATCCGTCAGGTGCCTGAGGACGAAATCCCTTGCCTTTTTGTAGCCTCCGTCCAGGTAGATCGCGGCAAGAACCGCCTCGAAGGCATCGGCGAGCAGGGAGGCCTTTTCCCTGCCCCCTGTTATTTCCTCCCCCTTGCCCAGCAGAAGGTATGCCCCTATGTTCAGGTTTTTTGCGGTCTCGGCGAGGGTGGATTCCCGGACGATATATGCCTTTATTTTTGAGAGGTCGGCCTCGGTGTAATCCGGGAATGACAGGAAAAAATATTCGCTGATAATCAGCTCCAGTACCGCGTCGCCGAGAAATTCCATGCGCTCGTTGAAGGGAATGGGCTTTTTCTGGTTTTCGTGTGCAAATGATTTGTGGGTAAGCGCCTCTCTTAACCGTGACTTCTTTTTGAAGGTATACCCCAGGGAATTTTCAAGAGCTGACAAATCTTCTGAAGATAATACACGCATTAGTTCCACCGAAACCGAATGAATTCGACATCGCCACATTTATGTCAAGGGGCCTTGCCCTGCCGGGGATATAATCAAGGTCGCACTCAGGGTCGGGATTTTCAAGGTTAATGGTCGGCGGTGCAATCCTGTTCAGGATGCTCTGCGCGCAGATCGCCGCCTCAACTCCCCCCGAGGCGCCAAGAAGGTGTCCTATCATGGACTTTGTGGAGCTTACGCACAGCCTGTAGGCGTGTTTGCCGAAGACCGTCCGGATCGCGGCTGTCTCCAGCTCGTCACCGTACTTTGTCGAGGTGCCGTGGGCATTGATATAGTCCACTTCTTCAGGGTGTATTCCCGCGTCCTGAAGGGCTGCGGCCATGCACTTTGCAGCGCCTTCCCCGCGGGGGGCGGGGCTTGTTATGTGGTATGCGTCGGCATTCAGGCCGTAACCGATTAATTCCGCGTAGATTTTCGCTCCCCTGTCCAGGGCGCTCTTCATTTCTTCAAGAACGAGGACGCCTGCTCCCTCACCCATGACAAAGCCGTCCCTGTCTCTGTCAAACGGCCTGCTGGCCTTTTCAGGCTCGTCGTTTCTTGTTGAAAGCGCCTTCATTGCCGTGAAGCCCGCTATTCCCAGGGGTGTTATCACCGCCTCGGCCCCTCCGCAGATCATTGCATCCGCGGTTCCGCTCCGGATGAGCCTGAATGCATCGCCTATGGAATGGGTGCCCGTGGCGCAGGCGGTGGCCACGGCGGAGTTCGGACCCTTTGCCCCGAAACGGATGGATATATGGCCTGATATGAGGTTGATTATCGTCATCGGAATGAAGAACGGGGAAACCCTTTTCGCACCCTTCGTCTCTAAAACTTCCGTGTACCGCTCGATTGAAGACAGGCCCCCTATGCCGGCGCCCACAATCACGCCTGTCCTGTCTGCGTTGTCTTTTGTGATCTTCAGGCCGGAGTCTTCCATGGCCATTGTGGCTGCCGCAAGGCCGAAATGAATAAACCTGTCCATCTTTTTCTGTTCCTTTGTCTCGATGAACCTGTCTATTTCAAAATCAGGCACCTCGGCGGCTATCTGGCACGGCAGGCCCTCGGGGTTGAAATGGGTTATTTTCCTCACGGCGGAACGGCCCTCTGTCAGGGCTTTCCATGATTTCGCCGCTCCCGTGCCCAGAGGGGTTATCATGCCCGTTCCTGTTATAACTACTCTTCGCTGTTCCATTTGTTTATGATTTACAGAGAAAAGGACGGGCTATTTCCCGGACTTTTCCTCGATGTATCTGACCGCATCCCCGACTTTTAATATCTTCTCCGCGTCTTCGTCCGGGATCTCTATGTTGAACGCCTCTTCAAAGGCCATGACAAGTTCCACGGTATCGAGGGAGTCGGCTCCGAGGTCGTCTATGAACGATGCTTCAGCAGTCACCTTTTCGCCGTCGACACCGAGCTGTTTCGCTATTATCTCTTTTACTTTTTCTTCTACCGCCATTTGGCACCTCCAAATTGAAATTGCAATTTATTGACCTGAATTCCAAACTACAGGGAATCAATTATACATAAGTTGAAAAGATTTTTTCTTCACATGTACATGCCGCCGTTTACATGGATGACCTGCCCTGTTATGTAGTCGGCTTCACTCGATGCAAGGAATATGACAGCGCCTGATACGTCCTCGGGGGTGCCGAACTCGCCGAGGGGTATAGCCTTCTTCATCTCGTTCTTTATCTCTTCACTGAGCACGTCCGTCATGGGTGTCCGTATAAATCCCGGCGCCACCACATTCGCCCTGATGCCGCGGCCTGCGTATTCCCTTGCAATTGTCTTTGTAAGCCCCACAAGGCCTGCCTTTGACGAACCGTAGTTGGCCTGCCCGGGATTGCCCGTGAAGGCGACCACTGAAGATATGCTTATGATCTTCCCTGAACGCTGCCTGGCCATTACCTTGACGGCTTCCCTGCTGCAGAGGAAAGGCCCCTTGAGGTTGATGTCTATGACGGCATCCCAGTCATCTTCCTTCATTCTGAGCAGCAGGGTGTCCCTTGTAATCCCGGCATTGTTGACAAGTATGTCAAGGGTGCCGAATTCCTTCATAAAGGCGCTGAATGCCTTCGTAACACTCTCCGGGCTCGATACGTCGAGTCTTATGGCAACAGCCTTTACACCTGATGCCGCGACTTCTTTTGCAGAGTCCCCCGCGCTTTCGATATTCACGTCGGCTATGCAGATATTTGCGCCTTCCCCTGCCATACCCAGGGCGATGGATTTCCCTATTCCCCTGGCCGCACCCGTAATTAAAACATTTTTCCCTTTCAGCCTCATTGCGCCGCCTCCGGATTAAGTGATTATTCTATCAGATAAATAAAGAAAATCGGAATATTATAAAATGTCGCCTTTAAATAGGCAAGCTTAATTTTCAATGCTGCATAGAGAGGCAGGCGATGTTTTTTGCGGCTTAAGGGTGGTTAACCGGTTTGCTCTCCGGCGAGGGGGAGGGGTGATGCGGCGCTGCCTCGCCGGTGTGGCCCGCCGCGGTCGCTGCCGCAGGTTCCCTGTGAGTCCCCGCGGCGTCGTGTTTGGGACTGTCTTTTATAACCCTTCTTGCGATATCGTAAAAATTGATGCTGGCTATGCTGTCCCTTCTCTTTGTCAGGAATTCGGACATATTGTTTATGGACATGCCCAGTATCTTGTCGTACTGCACAATGCCGATGGTCTCGAGGGAGAGGCTCAGGTAATTCTTTGCAACGCTTGCGACGATGTTGCTTACATCCCTTTCCCTGTTGTTCCGCACCATGTTGACTATAATCTTTATCTTCAGCTCCTCGAGGCACTCCTCAAGCCTGGCCGGAAGGTCCTCTCCAAGGGATTTGAATGTCTCGTGGAGTTTTTCTACGGAGTCGATGCCTTCTCCTGAGGCGACGGCGCCGGCCTGCCCGATGAGTTTCACGGCCTCGGGATACTTGCTGAAGGCCTGGTTCAGCCTGCGGTAAAGACTGGACTTTATAAACCCGTAGGCGTTCTGTATCGACGTTATCTGCGGGGTGAGCACAACGATCTTGTTTGGTGCGTAGAGGAAAAAGTCCATTGATGTAAAAGACGTTCCCGCACCAAGGTCCAGCAGGATGTAATCAGCCTCAAGTTTGTTGAGGTTGTTCAGGATGCGTGTTTTCTGGGTGTTCTTGGGATTGGCTATCCCCAGCATATCATCTGCCCCGCAGATTAATCTCATGTTCTCAACAGGCGTGTCGACCAGTACCTCCTCGATGTTTTCCACCTGTCTTTTCATGAAGTCCGCAAGAGTGTAAAGGGGATATTTGATGCCGGCCAGGGTGTGAAGGTTGCTGCCCCCGAGGTCTGCATCCACGAGTATGACCTTCTTCCCCTGCCGCGCCAGTGACGCTCCCAGCATGAGGGAGACGATGCTCTTGCCGACCCCGCCCTTGCCGCCGCCTATCGCCCAGAATTTGTCTTTTATTTCGTCCATGACGCGTTGCCTATAATTGCTTTTCGTACTGTTCCCAGAGATTCCACATCATGTTGTGATCTTTGTTCTTCAGGCTGATAAATTTTTTTATATCTTCGAGTTGCCAGTCTTCCATGTTCTCAAACTCGACGCCCATTACTATAAAAAAATGCCTCGTTGTATCTTTTCTTATCCACTTTATGCGTGAAAGGACGGATATCTTTCCGCCGCTCGGCATGGAGATCGTAATCTTCACCCTGAACCCGGGCAACTCTTCAAGATTCACCCTGCCGTACCTGTCTTCAAACTCTATGCATGCGCCGCTTACGGATATGTCTTTCATGTAACTGCTGAAAGATGTGTTGTCAGGATGCGGTGAGAAGAACTTGATATCCACCGGATATGCAAACTCCGAGCGCCTGTGCTTCCTCCTGTCTATGAGATTATTGTTTTCCATAAAATCCCGGTCCCCTCATATACAGTTCTTATCGGCTGGCAGGTTGAAATCTTTAAATTTACCCTTTCGGCGGCATAAAATCACCGGCCGCAGGCGGCAGAGCCCCCATGTTTAAGGGTTGAGGGGTTAAAGGGTTGCCGGTTCAGGGTTGGAGGGTTGAGGGGTTGAGATTCGGTTTATTGTAATAGTTCAGCCCTGAGCAGAAGATATAGTTCCTTTCTTCATATGTCGCTCCGAAGGATGTCGAGGAGCTTCCCCTCTTGAGAGGGGATTAAGGGGTGTGTTTCGATAGGG
>WFVK01000402.1 GCA_015491705.1 Nitrospirota bacterium
ACGAGAAAAGCCAGGGAGGCGGTGATCCTCCCGGCGAATATGTACTGCATTTTCTCCATTCCGCGGAACACCCAGTCGGATGACACGGAATACGCAACGGCATAAAAGGCGCCGGCCAGCAGGATAAGTCTTTTTTCAGGAGGTGTATCGGTAAGATACAGTACAATAAAAAAAAACAGTAATAATATGACTGACAATACAAGCCGGAGGGAATTCAGCGTATTGTACAATTCGTTCGCCTGTTCCTTTTTCCGCGCAACTTCCCTTACTCCATAGCCCGTAACACCGGCATCGGATACAACCCAGAAGTAAATCCCCACTGCCAGCGACAGTGAAAAAAGTCCGAATCCCGCTTTGCCCAGTTCCCTGGCAAGATAAACCGTACCGAGAAAAATCAGGGATTTTGATGTTACTTCGCTGAGAACAAGCCAGAATACGTTGCTGAAAACACGTCTGGAGATGGACACTCGTTTATGAACCGTATACTGTTCCGCCCTTTCAGTCACACGACCAACAGGCCGACATTAATAAAATATTACTGTTTGACACCTGATGCCCTGCTGTCCTTTCAATTGCGTTAACCTTCCAGTGGCCATAAAAATACCGCCGGCTTTATGCAGCATTAAGAATAACCTTACAGTTGCATAAAATCATCTTCCGGCCCTTTATGCAACTTATGAGATAAAGTGAAACCGGATTTATGCAAGTTTATATATTATTCCCGGAATGGCATATGTGCGGTTATTTAAAACCGCACCGATTATATTGGCCTTTTTCTGCTCCAGAGGAGCGATTGCGGTCTTGACGACCTGGCGGCGAACCTTGCCCTGATTTATCACAAAGACCGTGCCGTCAGTAATAAAAGCAAGGGGGACGGCATCGGTGAAATTTTTAAGATCGGCGCAGTTTATAAAGATAAATTCATACCTTTCCCTCGCTTTCTTCACAATATCGGCCATTGCGGAAGAGTTGAAAAATATGACGGGATTCAGATTGCTCTCGCCTGAAGGCAGGACATGGAGCCCGTACCCCAGGTCCTGCACGGCGTCATCCAGGGACACTTTATTTTCAAGAACATCCGAAAGACCGGTATTGTTTGTAATATCAAAGAGTCCTGATAAAGAAGGATACCTGAGGTTGGCATCAATAAGCAGCACCTTGTTGCCTCCCCTGTGGGCAAAATAGAGACCAAGGTTGGCGACAACAACAGCGTGTTCACCGGAGCATTCGGCGCTGGTTATCAGAAGGGACTGCAGATTCCTGTCCTTCATCAGGAGATATATCTGGTCGGACAGTGTCTGATACGAGCGCGCATAGTCCGAAGAAAGGGGGTTGGTCTCCCTGATCAGAACATCATCCCCGTATTTTTTCTTCGGGATGGAACCCAGCAGCGGTATGTCAAGAAATTTTTCAATATCCTGCGGTGTCTTGAATGTCTGATCCAGATAATCAAATACAAATGCAACAAAGATGCCGAAAAACACGCTCATAAAGAGAACGGCTATATTGCTGACCAGGCCGCGCCCTCCTCCGGGCTCTCCCGCCCGCGCCTGTTCCACTATCTTGATCGAGCCCGGACCTATCGCATCTATATCAGGGAGGGTTCTGCCGTCAAGGGTCTTGTAAAGGTCCCTGATATAATCCTTCAACTGTACCACTGTTGTATGTCTTTTGCCGTATTTCAACTGCAGGGCGGTCACCTGCTGTTCAAGGTCAAAAATAATAAGCGAACGGCTTACGGAATTGGCGATTACTGCCGCAGCGGCGGGGTCAACGTCCTTTACCGTTATCTCGAACATGTCGGTATCCAGTATAGGCGTTGCCTCTATATTTCCTTTCAGCCTGTCAACGGCCATTTTAAACAGTATATTCTCTCTTTGTTCCGGGGTCATTTCTTCAAGCGCAAGTTTGAGCTTTTCAACGTTGCGTTCTATCAGCAGCGCCTTGAGCGGAGAGGAATATTTCTTTTCATAATCAAGCGGGCGTTGATCCAGCCTGAGCGCCCTGACCACGCGTTCAAGCACCATATTGGATTTTATAAGTATGCTGTGTGTATTGGCGAGGGTCCTGATGCCGGTCTGCAACTGCTCGTAGTAATTAGTGTCGGTTGTGCCTTTGCCTACAATCATCATCTTGACCTTTGCCGCAGCATAAGGAGTCGATATCTGCATCCTTATAAAGACGGTGAGGAATATTACAGCCATTGTGGTGAGAACCAGTATTTTGTACCTGAACAGTATCCTCAGATAATCCCGCAAAGTTGTTTCTCTGCTTTTGCATGCCTCCACTTATTTTATCCTCCAGTTAAAAAATTCCCGTTGAGACTATTATCGTATCCCCCGGTTGAAGCCTGATGTCCGCTGTGGCATCACCCTTGATCACCTTACCTATGTCCACACGAATCTTCTCAAATCCGCCCCCCTGACTC
>WFVK01000403.1 GCA_015491705.1 Nitrospirota bacterium
GCCTTCTCCGCAAGGGTTTCATCCATTTTGCCCCCGACTCCCACCGGGTGGGCCGCACCGATATTCGTGCCGGGCGCCATTGCGGCTATGTGCGCTGCAAAGGTGATGAACACGCCTGCCGAAGCCGCCCTTGCCCCGCTGGGAGCGACATATACCGCTACAGGGACATCACTGGAGATTATCTTCTTTACGATCGATCTCATCGAGGTGTCGAGGCCGCCGGGCGTGTCGAGCCTGATGACGAGGAGTTCGGACTTTTCCTCTTCCGCCTTGTCAATGCTCCCGGAGATAAATTCCGACATCACGGGATTTATTACCCCTTCGGCATTGATCACGGTAATACCGGCATAAGAGGATTCGCTCAAGAAGATCAGGGCGGGGAGACACAAAAAGATCAGAAAAAATTTGTTTGTCATTTGATGAATTATAACTTTAGCGCTGTTGCAGTTGTCAAGGCTTTTTATGGTATGATATTATTCATTCAGGTTTAGCTTGTGATTGCACAAACAGGGCAGGTAAGACTGCCCGGCGGCATATGCTGAAAATAAACGAGATATTCAAAAGCATACAGGGGGAATCCACATATGCAGGACTTCCCTGTACCTTCATAAGGCTGTCCGGCTGCAATCTCAGGTGCACATACTGCGACACCAATTACGCCTATTACCACGGCAGGGAAATCCCTGACGAGGAAATAATCTCCAAGATCGAGGAATTCGGGGTTAAACTGGTTGAATTCACCGGCGGCGAGCCGCTGTTGCAGGAAGAGACCCCGAGGCTCCTGAAGACCCTCCTTGACAAGGGCTACACCGTCCTGATAGAGACAAACGGCTCGATCTGCATAGGCTGCCTTGACAAGAGGCTCAACATAATCATGGACTACAAGTCCCCGAAGAGCGGCATGAGTGAGAGAATGAGACCCAAGAACTTTGAATTTCTCAAAAAGACCGACCAGATAAAGTTTGTCCTCATGGACGAGTCGGATTATTTATGGGCAAGGGATGTCATATTCAGCAACCGCCTGAACGAGAAATTCGACAATATCCTGATGTCCCCGGCCTACGGCAAACTCGCCCCCAAGTCCCTTGTCTCCTGGATACTCCGGGACAACCTTCCCGTAAGGATGCAGTTGCAGATACACAAGTATATATGGTCTGCCGGCGAACGTGAGGGAGTCTGAAAAAAAACCGGGGGCGGAGACCGGAGATTCCCCCCTGTCCGCGTCCGGCAAAAGGCCGGGAGGCGGACCCGGAATGTTCGGCAAAGAGTTAGAGAACCTTCGGCGGAAAAACCTCTTGAGAGAACTCCCCTGCACGGAATCATGCCGCGGTTCAAAGATATTGATAAAGGGACGAGAGTTCCTGAATTTTTCCTCCAATGATTATCTCGGCCTTTCCGGCCATCCCGCCGTTATGGAAGCCGCTGTCAGGGCCGTTGACAAATACGGTTTCGGCTCCGGAGGCTCAAGGCTCCTGAGCGGCACTCATGCCCCTCACAGGAACCTGGAGGAACGCATCGCTGACTTCAAGAAGACAGAGGCGGCCCTGGTTTTCAACTCGGGATATGCCGCAAACACGGGAATTATCCCGGCTGTTGCAGGGAAAGGAGCGGAGATATTCAGCGACGAGCTCAATCATGCAAGCATCATAGACGGTGTCAGGCTGTCGGGGGCGGTGGTAAACATATACAGGCATAAGGACATGGATCACCTTGAAGACCTGCTTAATAAAAGCTCAAA
The DNA here is from genome assembly GCA_015491705.1 of Nitrospirota bacterium. Lineage (GTDB taxonomy): Bacteria > Nitrospirota > Thermodesulfovibrionia > UBA6902 > UBA6902 > JAADFS01. The sequence continues at coordinate 1,739 of WFVK01000403.1, forward strand.
AGGCAGGGCCGGCGTCAGGCGGCTGATAATCACCGACACCGTCTTCAGCATGGACGGCGATATCGCCCCCCTTGAGGACCTCGTGTCGCTGGGCCGAAGGTATGATGCATTATTAATGATAGATGATGCGCATGCCACGGGCGTGATCGGGAAGAGCGGCAGGGGCGGGCTCGAGCATTTCGGCATAAGGGCTGATCACATTATCCAGATGGGCACACTTGGCAAGGCGGCCGGATGCTTCGGCGCTTTTGTCGCGGGCAGGAAGGACTTAATAAGTTTGTTGATCAACAGGGCAAGGAGTTTCATGTATTCCACATCCCTGCCGCCGGCGGTGTGTGAAGCCTGTATCAGGGCGATTGATATAATTGATTCGGACCCGGGGGGCCTGAGGAAAAGATTGTGGGAAAACAGGCAGCGGCTCTACAGCGGCCTCAGGCAGCTTGGATTTGATACCCTTGAATCAGAGACCCCTATCATCCCGGTTATTGCCGGTGATGCGGAGAATGCATTAAGGATGGGAAGGCATCTTTACGGGAACGGGATATTCGCCCCCGCGGTCAGGCCCCCAACGGTGCCGGAGGGCAGATGCCGCATAAGGTTTTCAGTCACCGCCGCCCACTCGGATGATGAAATCGACCGGGTGCTGGGGGTGTGTGAATATTACCGCATGCATCAGGGATAATCTGAAAGGCGCAGGATCAGAGCCCCTGCTCTTTCCTGCGCATCAGGTAAATACGCTCGATATCCCTGCGGGGAATCATGCTGCATCCGCGGCCCGCAAGAACAAAGACCTGCGCGGCTTCGTTAATCTCTTCCGCAATATTCAGGGCCTGCCTCATGTCCGCCCCCACGGTGATCAGCCCGTGATTCTGAAGCAGCAGCGCCATCGTCTCTGTTCCTGTGAAATGCCGCGCCACGGCATCCGCCAGTTCCCGCGAGCCCGGAAGGTGAAACGGCAGCATTGCAAGCGGATGCGCAAAGAAACAGAATCCCGGTGTCAACGGAGGCAGGCTGTCACCGCCGGAAGTCATTTGCGCCGATGCGCTGATCAGGTACGCGCCGTGAACGTGGCAGACAACGTTCACATCCTCTCTTGCCTCGAGAATACGGTAATGCATTGAGAATTCTCTCGTCGGAACGGCACCGTCCCCCACCGGCTTGCCGTCCGGTCCGACAAGGACGATATCATCAGTTGTCATATCCCTCAGAGAGAGGCCGGATGGTGTCGTCATGATCGTATCGCCGGATCTCACGGATACATTCCCGCCGACCCCGCATGTCAACTCTCTCTGGTAGAGGAGCCGGCAGAATTCGACAAACGATTCCCTTGTCGCTTCCCTGTTCAACATCTCCATTGCCTCCTCACTGCAAATTTCCCGCGGCCCCGGATTGCTTCTCTCTCCGGAGTATCCACTGAACCGCCTCATTCAGATCCTTTGCAATATGCGCCGCGCAGGTGCGTGCAGGGGACCGCCCCGGTGATAACAGTATACCGGAGGCTCCCGCCCTCCGGGCAAGCAGTGCATCGGACTCCTTGTCGCCGATCACATAAGACCGTCTCAGGTTTATCCCGTGCCTGAGCCTTGCCCTGAGGATCATCAGGGGTTCGGGTTTCCTGCAGTGGCAGCGCTCGCGGGGGTGGTGCGGGCAATAAAGGAAGTCATCCATTCCAAGCCTGTCTTTCAGATAGTTGTTGGAATTTATGATAAACTCGTCATCCACGATTCCCCTCGCGATGCCGGACTGGTTTGTGACGCCTATGAGCATGAAGCCGGCGTGTTTCAGCCTGCGCAGCGCCTCTTCAGCACCGGGCACTGTTTCAAGCCCGTCGAAACTGTTCAGATAGTTCCTGTCTTTGATAATGGTTCCGTCCCTGTCGAGAAAGACCGCCTTTTTCCGCGGGAGCACGGCCTTCAACGCCTCAAATACCTCATCCACGGTGATGCCGGTCATGCATTCAAGATGTTTTTCCGGGCATTCCCTCTTCAGGCACGGCGAGCACGGCAGGTCACGTGAGACGACCCTGTGCCCCGGCCCGAACGGGCCTGTCGCGGCCCTGTCGGTGGAGCCGAATATAGCCGCCACCGGCACAAAGAGCGCGGACGCCATGTGCATGGGGCCCGAGTCGTTTGTTACAAATGCGTCACATCCTGATATGAGAGCGGCAAGCTCCCTGAGACCGGTTTTCCCGCACAGGTTTAAAATACGGGGCCCGTCCGGCGGCTGCATCCCGGCTGATTCAACGATCTCATCCGCAATCGCGGCCTCGGCGGCGCTGCCGAATATGACGACCCTCGCGTTCAGTTCACGCGTTATTCTGCGTATTAACCC
>WFVK01000404.1 GCA_015491705.1 Nitrospirota bacterium
GACAATATCATAATTCCTACGGGTGATGACACGCTCAAAAAAAATGATATTATCTTTCTGCCGGTCAAGAGGGAGAACATCGATTCCGTGTGCAACAGTGTCGGCGGTGTTGTGATGCCTGTCAGAAGGGTCATGATCGTGGGCGGCGGCAGGATAGGATTCTATGTGGCGAAGACCATGGAGGAAAGAAATCTCAGCGTAAAAATCATAGAAAAGGACCCCGGCAGATGCAAGTTTCTGATTAAGTCCCTCCAGAAAAGTGTTGTACTCCGCGGAGACGGTTCGGACCAGAAACTGCTTGTGGAGGAAAACATCAATGATATGGATGTATTTGCCGCCATATCCAATAATGAAGAGCTCAATATAATGGCATCCCTGCTTGCCAAAAGCCTGGGGGTGAAAAAGGTCATAACCATTGTCAACAAGACCGATTATCTGCCCCTTGCCAATAATCTGGGCATAGAGGCCGTCCTGAGCCCGCGCCTGATTACGGCGGGCACCATTCTGAAATACGTCAGGAGGGGCAATATCCTTTCGCTTACCACCATTGCCGAAGGGAAGGCCGAGATAATGGAGGCGGAGGCAAAAGACGGCTCCGCACTCATAGGCAGGACCCTGCGTGAAGTCGAGCTTCCGAAGAAGACACTGATAGGGGCGGTCATAAGAAATGACAATGTCATAATACCTTCCGGAGACGACAGGATCGCCGGCAATGACAAGCTGATTATCTTTACACTGTGGGAATCCGTTAAGCAGGTGGAAAAGCTTCTTCTATGAATGTTGCCATTGTCTTCAACCTTGCAGGGGTGGTGCTCCTGTTTTCCTCTGCATTTATGCTCGTGCCCCTACTGACGTCGCTTTTTTACAGGGGGGATGATCTTAAGGCATTCGCCACATCTTTTCTGATAACCTTCCTGTCGGGACTCCTGCTGTATTTTCTTACAAAGAGCCGCAAGAAAATAGAGCTGAAGCACCGCGACGGTTTCGCTGTTGTAACCCTTAGCTGGCTTGTCATGTCGTTTTTTGCATCCCTGCCGTATATGCTTGCAGGCGTAACAATGTCCTTTACAGACGCCTACTTTGAATCCATGGCGGGCTTTACGACCACGGGGGCATCCGTGCTGAGCAATCTGGAAAGCCTCCCGGAGGGCATTCTGCTCTGGAGAAGCCTCACGCAGTGGATGGGGGGTATGGGGATAATAGTGTTTTCACTCGCCATACTTCCGATTCTTGGCGCTGGAGGGATGCAGTTGTTCAGGGCCGAGGTGCCGGAGATAGGGGTTGAAAAGCTCAAACCGAGAATTATTGATATGGCAAAATCCCTCTGGTACATATATGCGGGTCTTACCGCTGTGCTGGCGCTGCTGCTGTGGATCTCGGGGATGGATTTTTTCGACGCGGTGTGCCACTCGTTTACGACGATGGCCACCGGCGGTTTTTCGACAAAGAGCACAAGCATTGCATATTTCGGCAGCGCTTATACGGATGTTATCATAACTGTTTTCATGTTTCTGGCCGGAATGAACTTTTCACTGCATTTTTACGCGCTGCGGGGCAATTTATCGCGGTTTGCCAGGAGCAGTGAGTTCAAGTTTTACTGTTCGGTTGTTTTCGTCTCAATCGCAGTGGTTACTGCAAGCACGATGCAGTCGGAGTATCCCTCGATATTAAAGGCATTGCGCTACGCCTCTTTCCAGGTTGTTTCGATTATGACGACAACGGGTTTTACAACCGCTGATTACGGGAAATGGCCCGTGTTCTCGCAGATGTTTCTCCTCTGCCTCATGTTCATAGGAGGGATGGTCGGTTCAACCGGAGGCGGAATGAAGCAGGTCAGGATACTGCTCATGTTCAAGCAGGCGCATCGCGAGCTTTATCACCTTATTCACCCGCATGCGATGACGGCGCTTAAGCTGGATGAGAAGCATGTGCCTAAAGAAACCCTCGGCGGGATATGGGGCTTTCTGTTTCTCTTTATACTGATCGCCGTGGTCGCCACCCTGTTCATGACGGCGCTTGGTCTGGATATAGTTACTTCGGGCAGCACGGTTGTCTCTGCAATGTCCAATGTGGGTCCTGCGCTCGGGGACGCGGGCCCGGCTGATAACTACTTTGCAATACCCCCCGCGGGGAAGTGGGTGCTTGTATTATGTATGCTGATAGGGAGGCTTGAGATTTATACGGTCATATTACTGTTTATGCCGATTTTCTGGAGAAAATAAGTTCCGGGCACGGAAAAATTCCGGGCCTGCTCGCTGCCCCCCGGTTATAAAAACCGGCATTGTAAAAAATTCCGTCAGGTTAACCTTAACGTTGCATAAACCGGCGGGAGAGCCCGCCGCCAAACCTTTATAAAGCGATGGGATATTGGAAATACGTCTCTGTTGCAGGAAGTAACGGGG
>WFVK01000405.1 GCA_015491705.1 Nitrospirota bacterium
GAAAGGTCTCTATACAATGGAACACGAAAGAAAAACAGCGCGCAAGGCCCTTGAAATATCGGCCGCTGATACTTGCGGAGCGGAGAGTGCAACGCCTGAAGAAGATGATGTGGATGTGACCTTTTTCTGATATCCGATTACAGTCATTCATTTGTGGCAGAGCCTTTTTCCGGTTTTTAAAATAGCAATTGGATACGCTGACAGGGGAACCCCCTCATTTCAGTTTAAATTCAAAATTTCCAAACGGAGGGGCTCTGTTGACAGAACATGGGCAAAGGTTGTAGATTTGGATTAAAATTCATGAAGGGAGAGCCCGGTGACGGAAGAAGAACAGGACAAGCTGAATTTCGAAAGGCTGCTTGATGAATCCGTAAGAATACACGGCCACCTCTGCCCCGGACAGGTCCTCGGCGTCAGGATGAGCATGTTCGGGCTCGTAAAGGCGGGCATAGCCGACCCGAAGGGGCGGGACAGAAAGAACATTATGGTGTATGTCGAGATAGACAGGTGCGCAACAGATGCAATCCAGTCGGTTACGGGGTGCAGCCTCGGCAAGAGAACCCTGAAGTTTGTTGATTACGGCAAGATGGCCGCCACTTTTGTGAATCTCGGCAAGAAAGAGGCCGGTACAAACCGCTTCAGGGGTACCAGGGTACTGGCAAAGGAGGAATCCAGGGACGCGGCCATGGATTACTTCCCTGAAATCAGGGAGAAGTACCGGCGCCAGACCGAGGCCTACAAGGTAATGCCTGATGAGGAACTGTTCGCGTGGAGGGATGTATTGGTTGAAATCCCGCCGGAGGATATGCCCGGAAGGCCCCTGCAGAGGATTGAATGTGAAAGATGCGGAGAGTATGTGCAGGACAGGAGAGAGGTCAGGAAGGACGGCAGGCCTGTATGCAGGGCCTGTGCCGGTGCGGCATACTATGAGGAACTGGGCTGAGAGATTCATATTTTCTTCACAATTGAGGTTTATTTTTTTTATAATACGGTGAGACTCCTGCAAAAGCCCCCGGTCTGTCACCCGAAGGGAGAGAGAGGTCTTATAACGCCTTGATAACAAAAGGTTTCTCCCCCGGTCGAAATGACATGTGCAGACATTTTCACAGTTTTGCAGGAGGCTCCGTTATCAATGACATCATCTGGTCTTAAGAACTAAGCCTTGATGCTGTATGAATGTGCGGGGGAACCTGCCGGAGGGTGTGTCAGCGCGCCTCCTTGCGGATGATGTAAGACGTGTGAATCTCCCCGCGGAGCGATGCGCTGAGCCACAGGAGGTGGAGCGGTATGGAAGAGATCGGTGTAGTAAAAAGTATTGACGGTATCACGGCGAAGGTGGTGGTCTCAAGGAAAGCGAGCTGCTGCGAAAGCTGTGAAAAAGACGTGTGCGATGTTCCCGAAAGCGGCATCGAAACAGAGGCCATAAACGCCGCCGGCGCATCAGTGGGACAGAAGGTGAAAATCGTCATGAAATCATACAGCTATTTCAAGGGGGCAATGCTTATCTATGTCCTGCCGGTCTTTGCGCTGATCATCGGTGCAGTGCTGGGGAAGCTCTATCTTCCCGCATATTTCCCTGAAACCGACTCCGACCTTCTTGCCGCTGGAGGGGGATTCCTGCTGTTTTTTGTATCACTGGTGCCGGCCAAGGTGCTTTCATCCGGAATGAACAAAAAGACAGAATATAAACCTGTAATCGAATCAATTGTGGAGGATAATAAAAATGGCTGAGATTACTTTGAAAATCGACGGCATGAGCTGCGGTCACTGTGTATCGAGTGTAAAAAAGGCTATCGACGCTGTAGCCGGCGTCAGCTCTTCGGACGTTTCCGTGGGGAGCGCAACCGTGGTGTACGATGATTCAAAGACCGGCAGGGATGAAATCGCAGGCGCAGTCCAGGCCGCGGGTTACAAGGTGGTCGGATAAAGCCGTTGCCTTCACGGCCTGCAGGAACGCTGTGCAGATTCCCCCGGGCCCCTGAGACCTATAATTCCCTTACAAAGAAGTTCTCTCTTTTTTCAGTCCCGACCGTTGTTTCGGGACCGTGGCCGGGGAGTATCGCGGTCTCATCCGGCAGGTCGATTATGCGTTTAAAAGACTCCCTGAGCCTTTCAACGCTTCCGCCGGGAAAATCGGTCCTGCCGACCGAGCCCCTGAAGATTGTGTCCCCCGTGATTATAACACCTTCCCCATAGAGGCAGATCCCGCCGGGGCTGTGGCCGGGCGTATGCATCACCCTGAAGCCCAGGTTGCCGGCCTGAATGTTATCCCCCTCATCAATGAAACCGTCAGGCGCAGGAAGTTCGTCGATGTCATACCCCCACATGGCGGCCTGGTCCCTGACCAGTTCATAACCTTCGAGGTCGTCCCTGTGTATAAGTATCCGTGCGCCTGTTGCGTTTTTTATATCCCCTGCCGCGCCGATATGGTCGAAGTGCGAGTGGGTGCAGATGACGGCATTCACAGCGAGGCCGCTGTCCTTTATTAAAGCAAGTATCCTGTCCGGCTCGTCCCCGGGGTCGACAACAAGGGCCTGCCCTGTTGTCTCGTCTCCTATGATATAGGCGTTTGTCTCAAGCGGTCCTACCGCAAGTCTTTTGATGATCATGTCAACTCCTTTTTCTTACCTTGCAGCGTCATTAAAACATCACCTGCTGCGTTTATGCAATATCAATTTTAAAAGATATTTCAGCTCTTCGCTTTTCACCGCATACATCATCAGCAAATATACCCCCATGCAGAGCAGGATCACGCCTGCAAGAACAAGCGCCTTTACAGCAGTGGCGGCATTGTCCTTCCACATAAACAGTTTTATCGCAAACAGGGCCGTAACGCCCATTACAAGGGATGCAGAGGCCGTCCTGACAAAAGAGCGGACAATCTTGCCGCCGTCCACCCTGCCCAGCCTCTTCCTGAGCAGGAAGAAAAGCACCATAAAGTTTACAGCGGATGCAATTGCGTTTGCAAGCGCAAGGCCGCCGTGCTGCAGCGGCCCGATCAGGATGAAACTGAATATTATGTTGGTAATCACCGAGAGCGCGGCTATCTTCACCGGTGTTTTTGTATCCTGCATGGAATAGAACGAGGATGCGACTATCCTTGCGCCGACAAATGCCCAGAGCCCGGACGAATAAAACACAAGGGCATAGGCCGTCTCCGCGGTCGCCCGTGCAGTAAACTCCCCCCTCTGCAGGAGGACCTCTATAATAGGCCCCGACAGGCTGATCAGCCCTGCCATGGCAGGCAGCGTTATGAAGAAGAGCAGCCTGAGTGAAAAGGAAAACGTCTCCCGGAAGCCTTCCCCGTCGCCCCTGGCGGCATGTTCCGAGAGAGACGGAAGCACCGCCGTGGCCATTGCAACCCCGAAGATTCCTATGGGCAGGTGCACGAATCTCATTGCATAATAAAGGTATGTTGCGGCCCCCCCCGGCAGAAAGGATACGAAAACCGTGCTGATCAAGATGTTAATCTGCGCGACCCCCATGCCCACGACAGCCGGCACCAGCAGCCGGAGGATTTTCTTCAGTCCCGGATGATCAAGGGAAAA
>WFVK01000406.1 GCA_015491705.1 Nitrospirota bacterium
GGAGATAATCCTGGTATGCCGCAAAATGATACACGGCATCCACCCCGTCCAGTGCATTCTCGAGAACCGCCCTGTCCCTTACATCGCCCAATATGAATTCCGCATCTTCGGGGATATAATCCGGCCTGCCTTTTAAATGAACAGGCTTCTGAAGGTTATCAAGGATTCTCACTCTATACCCTTCCGCAAGCAGCCTGTCCACTGTATGCGAGCCTATGAAACCCGCGCCGCCTGTTACCAGAATTTTCATGCCGGTATTTTCCCCTTATAAAGGTTTTACGGCAGGCTCTCCTGCCGGTTTATGCAAGATTAAGTTTATGATATCTGCTTTATTGTATTGCCGCCGGTTTTTCTGTATCTTCTCCCGCACACACACTCGGTTTCCTCATCAAAACTCAGTTTGTTTGTACACGCGCATATCCACGATATAAATCTTGCGGGGTTACCGTAAACAAGCGAATAAGAGGGCACGTCTTTTGTCACGACAGAGCCCGCTCCGATCATTGCATATTCACCGATTGTAATCCCGCAGATGATCGTGGCATTTGCCCCGATACTCGCCCCCTCTTTTATAACTATCCTCCGGGGCGTGGAGGGTCTTTTCGCCCGCGGGAACAAATCATTCGTCAGTACCACGTTCGGCCCGAGAAAGACGTTATTTCCTATCGTAATCCCGTCCCAGATGGAAATATTGTTTTTGACAACCACACCGTTGCCGATGACAACGTCGTTTTCTATAAAGCATCCTTCACCAATGTTGCAGTCGTCTCCTATAACCGCCCCTTCAAGCACATGCGAAAACGCCCAGATTCTTGTTCCCCTGCCGACTCTTGGGGATTCAACAATTGCACTGGGATGTCTGTAAAAAGAATCATTCAAAGTATATCTCTCTGCCTCTTTTTGCGGATTCTTCAGACAGCTCGCACATCCTGACCGCCCATATACCCTGTATTCCGCTGTTTCTGTACGGGGTTCCGTTTACGATATGATCGATGAAGGAGCGGCATTCATTAAGCAGGGGCTGGGCATTGCCGATCTCGGGATTCAGGACAACTCCGGGTCTGTACTCGAACTTCTGAGCTGACTCTTTGCCGGCGCCGATCCGGGTGTCAATGCCTTCGTCGAATATCTTCACCTTCTGCTGTGCCATGTCGTCGAAGAAGATCGACCATTTGGCTCCATACAGATCGAATTTTCTGATCTTGTTCGGGGTATGCCAGCCTACATGCACAACTGCTCTCTTGCCGGCCGGGTAAGACAGTTGAATAACGGCCATGTCGCTTAATCCCTTGCCGCTGTAATCATGCGCAACGGCGTAAACGGAAACCGGGAATTCATTGAACAGGAAATTGATTACTGAAAAATCATGCACGGCCAGGTCCCATATGACGTTGTTTTTTGACTCGGGCGGACGGAGGTTGGCCCTGTTGGAGACCAGGTAATATGGTCTGAACTCCCCGGTGGCATTAATAAACCCGTGAATATGCTCGATGGCCGGATGAAAGGTGAACAGGTGGCCGACACCAATCTTCAGGGAACCGCCACGGGCCAGATCGAGAAGTTCTTCAGCGTCACGGGTCGAACTTGTGAAAGGCTTTTCAACAAAGATATGCTTTCCTGACAACAATGCTTCCCTCGCCAGCCTGAAATGGGTATCCACCGGGGTGGCTATTACCACCAGTGATATCTCCCCGTCGTTAAATATGACGTCTGCGCGGTCAACTATCTGAATGCCGGGGAAATTGTCTCCTGCAAACTTCCTTCGCCCCGGCAGTTTATCGGCAATGTACTTAATGCCGACTTCCGGCACCGCGGCAAAGTTGCGGATCAGATTCGGACCCCAGTATCCTGCTCCTATGATGCCGATTTTTATCATTACCTTACAGTTGCATAAAAATATCGCCGGCGGGCTGAAGAATCTGCTGTATTTCCGTGATATTAACCTTGCAGTTGCATAAAGCTATCGCCCCGGCGGGCAGGAAAGCCTGAAGGTCTTACGGCGGGTTCTCCTGCCGGTTTATGCAACATTAAGGCCAAGTTTAACTATTTATTATACCCCGGTTTTTCCCGAAATAACAACAGAGACGGTATTAAACAGGATAACCAGATCAAGTAAGAGAGACCTGTTGCGGACGTAGTATAAATCCAGGACGTGCTGGTCGGCAAGATTAACCTTGTTACGCCCACGTACCTGCCACAATCCGGTCATACCGGGCAGAACGGAAAATCTTTCTTTCTGCCATTCGTCAAGGAGTTCATATTCATACGGCAGCACAGGCCTCGGGCCGACAAGGGACATCTGCCCCTTCAGGACATTGATCAGTTGCGGGAACTCATCAATGCTGTATTTTCTCAGCCACCTTCCGGTTTTGGTAACGCGCGGGTCGTTCTGAAGTTTTGTACCGTCCCTGATCCCCTGGGCGATCTTTTTTACCAGTTCCCTGTGGAGTGTATCATCACAGCCGTGGTACATGGATCTGAATTTGTACCACCTGAATCTCTTCTCCCTGTAGCCGACCACCTCCGTCCTGTATAAAAACGGGCCCTCGGACTCCATTTTTATTAAAACGGCTATGATGATCCACAGCGGAAGCAGACCTATAATAAGCACAAGCGCCGTCGTTACATCCATAATCCGTTTTATAATGATATATGTATGTTCTTTGAATTCATCCGTAGGCGGCACCTGGAATGTGCTGAACCCGTCGAATTTTTCCACTGCAAGTTTCTCGGGAATTATGCGGTACAAGTCGGAAATAATATGAATCGGTTTATTCAGCCTCTGGTACCTGTTGATGATCCTCTGCAGTTTATTGTACGTGGCATTTGTCAGGGCGATCAGTATCGCATCGAAGTCATCGGAATATTTCCCGATATTGTTCGTCCTGTCCAGCACCTCAAGGCCCTCGAACACGCTCCCCGGCTCTCTTTCGTCATCGAGGAAGCCGATCGGTGTAAAGTAGGTATATTTATTATTCAGCAACTCCCTTGCAATCTCCCGGCCTTTGCTTCCCGCGCCCACGAGGATAACCCTTTCCCCGATAATCTTGTTTTTAAGAGCGTACCGCATGGCATATTTGAGCAGCAATATGCGGTAAACCGGAAACAATACAAACAGAATCGCAAAACTCGGAATCAGCACACCCCTCAGTTCCAGCAGGGGATGCTTGAAAAAGAAGAGTGTTGTTATCAATATCCCGTAACCGATCAGTACGGACTTCACGATGACAACAAACTGGTAGTATGAATCAAACAGCACATGCATTTTATAAAGATTGGAGTTCTTGAAAAGGATTATCAGTGAGACTATCAGAATGGAAAACGGCATTAATATGGAAGGGCTCAGTTTCATATACAGAAGGCCGTCGGCTATAATCTGGCGCTGCTTTATCCAGTATGAGACAACCGCGGCGATGCTGATAATCGTTATATCCGCAACCAACAATATAAGCTTGTATTTTTTAACCTTCATAATTTCCGGTATAAAATTCTCTTATCTTTTCCGCGACATACTGAATCATTGATGAACTAAGTTCCGGGTACATGGGAAGTGACAATATCCTGTCCATCTGCGACTCCGCCGTCCCGAAACTCCCTTTTTCATAACCAAGGTGCCTGTAGGCTCCCTGCAAATGAAGAGGTATCGGATAATGCAGTCCCGTGGAAATACCGTTGCGGTTCAAAAAATCCCTCAGTTCCTCCCGCCTTGAGGCCTGTACAACATACAGATGATAGACATGTCTGACCGACTCCATCTCCTGTGGTGTGATAATTCCCTCGATGCCGGATAACAGTTCGGAATACAGGGAAGCATTTTTACGCCGCTGTTCCGTCCATTGTTCAATATAGCGCAACTTGACGGATAAAACCGCTCCCTGAATCCCCTCCATCCGGTAATTATGACCGATTAATTCATGGTGATATTTTTCGCTGCTGCCGTGGTCCCTGATCTTCCGCATAATATCGTACAACTCTTCACTGTTCGTAGTTACAGCGCCTGCCTCGCCGTAAGCGCCCAGGTTCTTGCCGGGATAGAAACTGAAACAGCCTATTACGCCGATGGAACCCACGCGCCTGTGCCTGTATTCGGCACAATGCGCCTGTGCGGCGTCTTCAATGACCCACAGATTGTGTTTTCCCGCGATATCCATGATCGGATCAAGGTCGGCAGGCTGGCCGTACAGATGTACGGCGATTATGCCCCTTGTCCGCGGCGTAATCGACGCCTCTATAAGGGAAGTATCGATATTATAATAACGGGGGTCGCAATCGACGAAAACAGGCCTCGCGCCCGTGAGGGAGACCGCCTCCGCGGTGGCAAAAAAGGTGTTTACGGGAACCAGCACCTCATCCCCTGCACCGAGCTTCAGGGCCATTAAGGCAAGATGCAGTGAATCGGTCCCTGAACTTGTCGCAAGACAGAAATCCGTACCCTGCAATTTCGAAAACCCTTCTTCAAACTTCTCCACGCCGGGGCCTAAAATAAAGGCGCAGCTCTCCAGCACATCATGAATTGCAGCGTTTATCTCATCCCTGATACCATGGTATTGCGTCTTCAGATCAACAAACGGCACACGCACAGGTTCCCCCCCTTTTTCTGAATATTAAGCTTACAGTTGCAAAAAAGCCGCTGCCCGTCTCAGTATCAGGCAGCCACCCGCCTGTACACCTCCAAATACCTGTCGGCTATCCTGTCCCATGAATACCTGCTGTGAACAAGTCTCTGCAAATCAGCGGCCTTCTGTCCGGCATCAGCCTGATTGTCCAGTATCCATCTGAGCCTTTCCATCAGTGAGCCGACATCACCGGACCTGAAATAAATTCCATCCTCCCCTAAAATATCCCTGTTTTCTTCAATATCACTGCTTATAACGGGTATCCCAAGAGAGGCCGCCTCCAGCAGGACCATGGACATCGCCTCCACCAGTGAAGGGAATATCAGACATACAGAGTATTTCATCAGTCCGAAGAGGACGGAAGGGTCCTTTATCAATGGCTGAAAGTATACCATATGCCCGGCGATGTCATGTAATCTTTTCTCGTAGGCATGTATCTGCCCTGCATCTCCCACGACGAGAAGTGGAATATCCATGTCAAGCCGTGTTACAGCCTCAACAGCCAGATGCGCCCCTTTTGTGGGCTCGATCCTGCCCGCTGCAAAAATGAAGTACCGGCGCTTGCGGATACCATGCCTGTTCAGGATGTCTTCGGCGGCCGCAAGGTCGGGATTAAATTCCGTGCCCACACCATTGGGGATATACAGGACTTCCCTCCCGAAACGTCTCTGCAGCGTCCTTGCATCCTTTGCGGAAACGCTTGTGGCCATACTGGAAAATCTCATAAAAAAATAATCCATGGACATCATGATTCTTTTCGCTGTGCCGCCCCATTTTGATCTCCAGTATGCAAATCCGTGGGCCGTGCCCAGGACCCTGAATCTCAATCTCAGGAGGGGCAGGACAAAGGCGGTCTCTATATTGTGCAGATGTATAAGGTCATAATTGCCTGACAGCACGGCATGCACGGCTGAAAAAAATGCAAGTGTAAACGCCCTCACATGTTTTCCGGGAATGGTGTGAATCCTTATCATCTTCACACCTTCAATGGAAAAACCGGGCGGTGTATAGCTCGCATCACAGTATACAGTGGGAACAACGCCTTTTGATGTTATCCTCCTTACGATTGCCTCCACCACCCTCTCGGCCCCTCCCCTCGCAGGCAGACCATTTATACCTATAACAGCCACCTTCATTTTATCTTACTTTACAACTGCAGAAAGCTATCGCCGGCGGGCGGGAGAGACCGCCGGAAAGAGCTTTATCCGCGATTTCCTCAGAAAATATTCCGCACGGCATATTTAAAGTAACCCCTCCCAACCTCCCCTTAACTTAAGGGGAGGGGGTAACCTCCTCAAACTAAGGGGGAAATATATCTCTCCTCTTAGGTTAAGAGGGGCCGGGGGAGTTATCCGATTAATTTCTCCTCCCGCAATAAAGACTTA
>WFVK01000407.1 GCA_015491705.1 Nitrospirota bacterium
CGCCGGGATAGGCGGCGCTGTCGCGGGTTCACTGTATACCATGCTGGTGACGTTGGTCCTGTCTTTTCCCCTCGGTGTTGCAACCGCGGTATATCTTGAGGAATTCGCCCCGAAAAATGTATGGACGGATATCATCGAGGTGAATATCAACAACCTTGCGGCTGTGCCGTCGATTGTCTTCGGCCTTCTCGGGCTGGCGGTGTTTCTGAATTTCTTCGGCCTGCCGCGTTCCTCTCCGCTCGCCGGAGGGCTGGTGCTCACACTGATGACGCTTCCGACCATAATTATCGCCTCGCGAGTGTCCCTGCAGTCGGTGCCCCCTTCCATACGGGAAGGGGCGTTAAGTGTCGGCGCCTCCAGGATGCAGGCGGTAATGCATCATGTGCTGCCGCTTGCGCTGCCCGGCATGCTCACGGGCACGATCATAGGCATGGCCCGCGCACTGGGCGAAACCGCTCCGCTGCTGATGATCGGGATGGTGGCCTTTATCGTGGATATACCGGCGGGGATATTCGACAAGGCCACGGTCCTCCCCGTGCAGATTTACCTGTGGGCGGACAGCCCCGAGAGGGCCTTTGTGGAGCGGACGTCAGCGGCAATTATTGTGCTTCTGGCATTCCTGCTCATCATGAACGCCCTGGCGGTCGTATTAAGGAAAAAGTTTGAACAGAGGTGGTAGGGGCTATATTTTTATGCAACGGGTGATACCATGAAACGGGATGAAATCAACACTACAGCCGGCAGGCCCTTTCTCGATGACGGGCGGGTGAAGATCTCCTGCAGGAATGTGAATGTGTATTACGGGAAGAAACATGCCATCAAGGACGTAAGCGTGGACATCGCCGAAAAAGAGGTTACCGCCTTTATAGGACCGTCCGGCTGCGGGAAGTCCACCTTCCTCCGCTGCATCAACCGGATGAACGATACAATCAGCACATGCAGGGTTGAAGGGGAGATCACCCTTGACGGGGAGAACATTTATGACAGGGGCGTTGATCCCGTGCTGCTGCGCGCCCGGATCGGGATGGTGTTTCAGAAGCCGAATCCCTTTCCCAAGTCCGTCTACCAGAACGTGGCCTACGGGCCGCGCATTCACGGCCTGGCAAGGAACAGGGCGGAGCTTGACGAGATCGTTATTACAAGCCTGCAGAAGGCGGGCCTCTTTGAAGAAGTAAAGGACTCCCTCGACCATCCCGGGACAAGCCTCTCGGGCGGGCAGCAGCAGAGGCTGTGTATCGCCCGTGCCATCTCTGTCCAGCCCGAGCTTATCCTCATGGATGAGCCCTGCTCAGCGCTTGACCCGATCGCCACCGCGAGGATCGAGGAGCTTATAGCCGAACTGCGGCAGAATTACACGATTATCATAGTGACCCACTCCATGCAGCAGGCAGCCCGCGTATCACAGCGCACTGCCTTTTTCCATCTCGGCAGCCTTATCGAAGTAGGGGATACCGACAGCATATTCGTCAACCCTGAGCACAAGCTCACACAGGATTACATCACAGGGCGCTATGGCTAATATGAGATCAGGAGGTTTGGGAAATGACCGTAAGAATGCAGGAGCTTGAGCATCTGAAAGAAATGCTGCTGAAGATGGCGGCCCTTGTGGAGGCGGCAATCAGGGGCTCTGTGCAGTCCCTTGTGGAGAGGGACTCTGAACTGGCCGGGCGTATCATAGAAGAAGACCGTAAAATAAACACATATGACGTGCACATAGATGAAGAAGGGGTCAGGCTGCTTGCCCTGAAACAGCCGATGGGCAAGGACCTGAGGTTCATTACCACGGCAATGAAGATCACAACCGATCTTGAAAGGATAGCAGACAATGCCGTCAACATAGCCGAGCGAGCCCTCGAGCTCAACCGCGAGCCGATCCTCAAGCCGTACATAGATATCCCCCGCATGTCGAGGATTGCGCAGGGCATGGTGCGCGACACCATCAACGCCTTTGTCAATGAAGACGTAAAGCTTGCAAAGGATGTCATCATGCGGGACGACTCGGTCGATGACCTGAATGAACAGGTATGGAATGAACTTGTGTTGATCATGACGCGGGATTCCTCCACGGTCTCACGTGCGGTCAAGATCTCATATGTGGCGAAGTATCTGGAGAGGATTGCAGACCATGCCACCAACATCGCAGAGGAAGTCGTTTACATGGTTGAGGGCAAAATCATCCGGCACATGCTGCCTGACCAGATATAAATCACCCCCCGCCATGCCCCCCCTCAGGGGGGAGCGGGCCGTACCGAATCATTTATTCTCTCCACTCCTTGAATGTATTGATCAGGCCGTTGGTGGATGAATCATGGGATGTTGTGACACTGCCGTCACTTAATTCCGGAAGTATGTTGCCGGCGAGCTGCTTGCCTAGTTCAACACCCCACTGGTCAAAACTGAATATATTCCAGATCACCCCCTGCACGAAGATCTTGTGCTCATACATTGCTATGAGACTGCCGAGTGTCCGGGGCGTGATTTTCTTCACCAGGATTGAATTGCTCGGCCTGTTGCCCCTGAATACCTTAAACGGCAGGAGCCTTTCAATCCTTTCCCCGCTCTCCCCTGCCGCCCTGAGCTCTTCAATAACTGTCTCTTATA
>WFVK01000408.1 GCA_015491705.1 Nitrospirota bacterium
CGCCCGGCAGCTCGATCACTATTTCATTGTCGGCCTGCCTGAGAATCGTCGGCTCTGCAACCCCGAACTGGTCCACCCTGTTCCTGACGGTCTCTAAGGCCTGCTCGACTGCAAAATTCTTTATCCTGCCGACTTCTCTTTCATCGAGGCCGTAGATGATTTTTCCCCCGGAGCGGCTGCGTTCCCTGAGGTTGGGAAAAAGCTTTGACACCCTGTCCGGAACCCTGTCGTCTTCAGTTGAAACCACGATGTCCGTGCCCTCTTTCCGGACCGCGGCCTTTATTTTTTCTTCCTTGAATGTGTTGGCCAGGCTGGAAGCGATTCTTTCGAGGGTGATCTCCACCGCCCTGTCCCCCTCGACTTCATAGACAAGGTGCACGCCTCCCTGCAGGTCGAGACCGAGGACAATGCCGTACTTCTGCAGCCACCCGGGCATTATCCGGTTCAGACTCGTGGATGGAAGGAAAAAGACTATCGAGAGTACGGTTGCAGCAACAATCAGTGAAATACGCCAGAAAAACTTCTTGTTCACAGAATTATTATTCTCCTGTCCTTAGGCCCGCAATGTAACTGCGGCCCACCTTTATCCTTACATCATCCCTGATGCCGACCTTGAGGATGACCGTGTTGGCGTCTATATCCTCGATAAGACCGTATATGCCGCCTGTTGTGATCACCTTGTCGCCCTTCTTGAGGTTGTCCAGCATCTGCCTGTGTTCTTTCGCCTTCTTGGACTGGGGCCGTATAAGAAGGAAATAGAATATTACAAAGATCAGTATTAAAGGCAGAAATGATGAGAGCATGGCTCCCGGTCCATCAGGCGCGGCACCCCCGCCTCCCGGCGGCGCTCCCAGTGCATAAGCAATATCTGTAAACATTATTTGCATCCTCCATTCCGGTTGATTTGCAATTAAAACCCTGATACTATAACTTTTCAGAGTTTCTTTAATCAACCTTTCCGGTATTTTTCCCCGGCTTTCTAAAGAGGATGTTTTTCTGTATAATTGATTATTACAAAACAGACGCTTACGCTCATTCCCCCTGGAAGATTTAAACAAGATTTAAACTGGAGAATTTAATAGTGAAGCAGAAAAATAAGATAGATCCCGGAGGCGGTTCAACGCGTGGAGGGTCTTCGGAGGCCGGACAGCGGCACGGTGTAAAGGGCGTTCATGATGTGCCTGATTCCCTTGGTATTGATACCATCGTTATTATGCCGGTCAATGCCGACAGGAGTTTCCTCTACTGGGAGATAACCCCGGCACGGATCAACGGCAAGCTCCGTGAATTAGATGCAGACCCCGGCCGGTTCCAGTTGATGATAAAGGTCTTCGGCGCGGACAGCAGGAAGGAGCTTTTTTCATTTACCGTAAAAGACCGCACCGGACAGCAGTATATAGATTATCATACCTCTTTTCAGCCCCTTACGGCTGAGATCGGAATATTGAATGAAGGCGTATTCACCGGCCTCCTGAGATCCAGAACATTTCCCGCGGTTTCTCCGGGTGTGCCGGAGACAGAAGACGATATGTGGATGCGCGGAATCAGAGATATGTATGAGATCGTGAGGGTCCCGCATAATAAAACGGGAAAAGCGGATGAGATTTCCCGGCTTTACGAAGAAACAGCTTCACTGTCCGGTAAACCTTTGTCGAGTAAACCTGTTCAGTCACCTTAATGTTGCACAGGCAGGCAGGAGAGCCTGCCCGTAAAATCCGGTTTAGGGTTCAGGGTTCAAGGGTTCTGGGGTTGCTCTCCCGCCCGAAGGCGATGGTTTTATTGCATTTGTAAGAGTCGTTTATTATCGGCTGCACATGGATTCAATGGATTCAATGGAAGACAGGATGATAAAAGGATACTGGATGCCGGTGCTCCATGCACACCTGCCCTTTGTAAAACATCCTGAATACGATTATTTCCTGGAGGAACACTGGCTTTTTGAGGCTGTCTCGGAATCATATATTCCCCTGCTGATGAAAATGAAAAAAATGGCTGATGAAGATATTGATTTCAGGCTGACCGTATCAATATCCCCGCCGCTGCTTGAAATGCTTTCGGATGAATACCTCATGCAGCAGTACCTGAAATACCTGGACAGGCTTATGGAACTCTCGGAAAAGGAAATGCACAGGCTGAAAAACGACAGGGACTTCCGCCACCTTTCCGGTTTCTATTATGAGAGATTCAGCATGGTCAGGTCTTTTTTCATGGAGTTTTTAAGCGGCGATGTGCTTAACGGCTACAGATATTTCCGGGACGCAGGAAAGCTTGAAATCATAACGTCCTGCGCGACACACGGTTTCCTGCCGCTGCTCAGCGTCAATCCCAGGTCGGTGGAGGTCCAGATAGCCGTCGCCGTGGACTGTTATGCAAGGCATTTCGGCAGGCCGCCCGAGGGCATGTGGCTGCCTGAATGCGCTTATTACAACGGCCTTGACAGCGTACTGAAGAAATACGGCCTGAAATTTTTCTTCCTTGATTCGCACGCCCTGATGAAAGGCGAGCCGTCCCCCCGGTATGCGGTCTATGCGCCTGTTTATACGATAAACGGCGTAGCGGCCTTCGGCAGGGACCCCCTGTCGTCCAAACAGGTATGGAGCGCGGACGAAGGCTATCCCGGCGATTTTGATTACCGAGATTTCTACAGGGATGCAGGATTTGATCATGACTTCGAGTACATCAGGCCCTACATCAGCCCTGACGGCACGAGGGTGTTTACAGGCATCAAATATTACAGGATCACCGGCGATACGGACCGCAAGGAACCGTACAGGCCCGATGCGGCCTTGAGAAAATCCATGGAGCATGCCGTCCATTTCCACTCCGAGAGGAAGAAACACATAGAGGCGCTGAGTGCGCTCATGGACAGGCCCCCCGTGATAGTATCCCCCTATGACGCCGAGCTCTTCGGCCACTGGTGGTTTGAAGGCCCGGACTTCCTTTACCATACATTCCGCGAAATCGGCAGGCACGGGCTGATCCGGAGCATCACCCCCACGGAATACCTCGCGTTATATCCCCGGAACCAGGTAATATCCCCCTCGCCTGCATCCTGGGGGGACAGGGGATATTACGATGCATGGCTTAACACGGAAAATGACTGGATTTACCGCCACCTGCATCACATGGCCGCTACCATGGAGGAACTTGCCGGGAAATATTACAATGAGACCGGTTCCCTGAATAACCGGCTGCTGAACCAGATGGCGAGGGAACTGCTGCTTGCGCAGAGCAGTGACTGGGCGTTTCTGATGACAACGAAGACCGCGCCGGAATATTCTGCGAAAAGGACTAAAGAACATATTTCGAACTTCAACAAACTGGTTGATGACCTTTTGTCAGACAACGCGGACACCGGGTTTCTCGAGGGGCTGGAGTACAGGGATTCAATCTTTGACGACCTGGATTTCAGGGTTTACGCGGGCAGGTTTGACAGGAGCGGGTTTTAGAACCAGGAGGCCGAGGGGCGGAAGGTTCAGGCTTAGCATGTGGAAGTCGCCTTCCTTCTGCAGCGGTTCGGTACGCACCCCGCCGCAGTTGCCGACATTGCTTCCCCCGTACTGTCCGGCATCACTGTTAAGCACCTCCCTGTAAAAGCCCCCGCACGGCACCGCGATCCTGTAGCCTGTCCGGGGCACGGGGGTGAAGTTGAATACAAACACGAGAAAATCATCCGGGTCATTTGCCCGTCGTATGAAGGATATGATGCTCTTTTCATAATCGCTGAGATCCACCCACTGAAAGCCCTCTTCGGAAAAATCAAGCTCATGCAGTGCGGCTTCATTACTGTAGAGACGGTTTAAATCCCTGACCCAGTTCTGTATCCCCCTGTGCGAGGGATATTCAAGGACATGCCATTCGAGCCCCTCGTCATGGTTCCACTCCTTCCACTGCGCAAACTCTCCGCCCATGAACAGGAGCTTCTTGCCGGGATGGGCGTACATGTATCCGAATAAAAGCCGGAGGTTTGCGTTCTTCTGCCACTCATCCCCCGGCATCTTGCCTATAAGGGAGCCCTTGCCGTATACCACCTCGTCATGGGACAGGGGCAGGATGAAGTTTTCAGAAAATGCATACCAGATACTGAATGTAAGCCTGTTATGATAATATTTCCTGTGCACGGGATCCTTTGACATGTAATCCAGTGTATCGTGCATCCATCCCATGTTCCACTTCATCCCGAAACCGAGACCGCCCACATGGGTGGGTCTTGAGACCATGGGCCAGGCCGTTGACTCTTCGGCCATGGTCTGGACATCAGGGTGCGCTGCATAGACCGCTTCATTGAATCTTTTCAGAAAGCTTATCGCCTCGAGGTTCTCCTTGCCGCCGTATTCATTCGGTATCCATTCCCCGTCTTTTCTTGCATAGTCCAGGTAGAGCATGGATGCCACGGCATCCACCCTGATGCCGTCAATATGGTATTTGTCGAGCCAGAACAGGGCGCTGCTTATAAGAAAGTTCCTCACCTCGTTCCTGCCGTAATTGAAGATGAAACTGTGCCATTCAGGGTGGTAGCCCTTCCTGGGGTCTTCATGCTCATAGAGGCAGGAGCCGTCAAAATAGCAAAGGCCGTGCTCATCAGAAGGGAAGTGCGAGGGCACCCAGTCGATTATAACGCCGATACCGTTCCGGTGCAGGCAGTCGATCATGTACATAAAGTCCTGCGGGGTCCCGTATCTGGCCGTGGGCGCAAAATAGCCCACGGTCTGGTATCCCCATGAACCGTAAAACGGATGCTCGGTAACCGGCATGAGCTCGACATGTGTAAAGCCCATGTCTTTCACGTACTCCGCCAGATAACGGCCCATTTCCCTGTAATTGAGAAACCCGTCACCTCCGCCCGGGGCGCGCCGCCATGAGCCGAGATGAACCTCGTATATTGAAAACGGTGCATCCAGCGCATTGCGCCTGCGCCTTTCCGCCATCCATGCAGCGTCGTTCCATTTGTATTCGAGGTCCCATACCCTGGAGGCGGTCTTCGGGGGGGCCTCCCAGTAAAAGGCGAACGGGTCGCCCTTGTCCACGCGGTAGTTGTTGTACGTGGACACTATGTGATACTTGTAGATGTCCCCCCTTTTTATCCCCTGGATAAAGCCCTCCCATATGCCGGAGCCGTCCCAGCGCGGCATCAGACGGTGGGATTCCTTGTTCCACCGGTTGAAATCCCCCATAACCGTTATCTCCCGGGCATTCGGGGCCCACAGGGCAAAATAGGCGCCCTCTTTTCCGTCAACCGTCATCAGGTGCGAGCCGAGCTTGTCGTAAAGCCTGAAGTGGTTGCCTTCCTTGAAGAGATAGATATCGTGATCCGTAAGCAGACTTACATCGTGTCTGACCGTCATATGCGTGTTTTCCTTCATTCTTGCGGTTAATTAAACCTTACAGTTGCATAACACCATCGCCCGCCGGTTTATGCAACGTTAAGGTCAAGCAACCCTCTATTTAATCCCCCTTAACCTAAGGGGGAAACCATATCTCCCCTCTTATGTTAAGAGGGGCCGGGGGGAGTTATCCGATTAATTCCTTATTAACAGTATCAACAGTAGTATACCCCAACCCGGGCGATTTTAAAAACCGAGGCTTTCTTTCCGGCGGGGGAAAATTGTAAAATGTTCATTGACCTTTGGCCATGATTCTTACTATTCCGGAAATGGAGGAGCAGTGGAACTTTACAGGATGAACATCGACGAGGCGCGCTCGGCTGTCATCCGGGGTGAGATAAGCCCCGTGGAACTGGCCGGCTCGGTATTTGAAAGGATAGAGGCCGTGGAAGGAGAGATCGGCTCGTATGTCTCTGTCCGGAAGGACCTTGCACTGTCACAGGCAAGACAGGCTGAAGACGCTATCAGGGCCGGTGATACACGGGCGCTTCCCGGCATCCCCATTGCAGTAAAGGACAATATATGCACGAGGGGGGTAAAAACCACCTGCTCATCAAGGATACTCGAAAACTTCATCCCGCCGTATGAGAGTACCGTGACACAGCGGCTTGCGGAACAGGGGTATGTGCTGGCCGGCAAGACCAATCTCGATGAATTCGCCATGGGGTCATCCACGGAGAACTCATTTTTCGGACGCACAAAAAATCCCTGGGACCCCGGGAGGGTGCCGGGCGGTTCAAGCGGGGGCTCGGCAGCGGCAGTGGCCGCGGATGAATGCATTGCAGCCGTCGGCTCGGATACAGGCGGCTCCATCAGGCAGCCCGCTGCTTTCTGCGGGGTTGTGGGATTAAAGCCCACCTACGGAAGGGTCTCCAGGTATGGTCTTGTGGCATTTGCGTCATCTCTTGACCAGATAGGTCCGATTACGAAGACAGTGAAAGACTCGGCAATACTGATGAATGTCATCAGCGGGCATGACCCCCTTGATTCAACATCCGCCGCGGTGGATACACCTGACTTCACCTCCGTCCTCGGCCGGGACATAAAGGGTATGAAACTCGGAGTCCCGAGGGAATATTTCATAGAGGGGCTGGACAGGGAGGTGGCCGCCGCCGTAAATGAGGCCGTAAAAAAACTTGAGACACTCGGGGCCGTTCCTGTTGAAATATCCCTGCCGCATACGGAATATGCAGTGGCGACCTATTACATACTTGCAACTTCCGAGGCCTCATCCAACCTCGCCAGGTATGACGGTGTGAAGTACGGTCTCAGGGTGGACGGAGACGACCTGACCGACATGTATATGAAGACAAGGGATGAAGGCTTCGGCGACGAGGTGAAGAGAAGGATAATACTCGGCACTTATGCCCTGTCATCCGGATACTATGAGGCCTACTACAGGAAGGCGCAGCAGGTAAGGACACTGATAAGGCGGGATTTCGAGAAGGCATTTGAGGAGGTTGATATGGTGGTGACGCCCACGACGCCCACCCCTGCATTCAGGGCCGGGGAAAAAACAGCCGACCCCCTTCAGATGTACCTGTCCGATATTTTCACTATATCCGTAAATCTTGCCGGTGTGCCCGCCATATCAATCCCCTGCGGTTTCACATCCGCGGGCCTGCCTGTGGGACTGCAGATAATCGGAAGGCATTTTGACGAGGAATCCATATTCAGGGTTGCATACGCATATGAGCAGGCGACATCCTGGCACAGGATGAGGCCCGGCCTGCCGGAGTAATGAAGATTATTCTCGTTACGGGAGGAGCCAGGAGCGGCAAGAGCGCCTTTGCACTGAGAGAGGCCTCCGGGACAGCCGGACAGAAGGCGTACATTGCAACGGCAGAGGCCCTTGACAGCGAGATGAGAGCCCGTATCGAAGGACACAGGAGGGAAAGGGGCCCGGAATGGGATACATATGAAGAGCCGATGGACATTGCAGCCGTGCTGCGGGATATTAAAGACGGATACAGCGCCATTGTGCTTGACTGCCTGACGCTCTGGCTGTCCAATGTCATGTCTGCAACAGAGGCGGTGGAAGACAGCATCCGGGAATTCACCGATGAATTGTGCAGATTAAGAAAAGGGGCAGGCGGCACGGGGGTGCCTCTTTTCATTGTCTCCAATGAGGTGGGAATGGGCATTGTACCGGATAATGAAACGGCACGGAGATTCAGGGACCTCGCTGGCATTCTGAACCAGGAGGTTGCGGGGATTGCCGATGCGGTTTACCTGGTGACATCCGGGATCCCGCTGAGAATAAAACCTTAACCTTGATGTTGCATAAACGGTCAGCGGAGGCGATGGTTTTATGCCGCTGCCAGGTAAAACAGACTGAAAGTGAGGGTAAGATTATGAATCTGTATTCGATTTTGCAGAGCGTTACAAACACCAACGGCGCCTATGCCGAGGAGGCCCGGAAACGCCTGGACAGCCTTACAAAACCGCAGGGGAGCATGGGAAGGCTGGAGGAGTTTGCCAGGCGACTGGTTGCGATTACCGAGAACAGGATGCCGGTGCTTGACAAAAAGGTCATCTTTACCTTTGCAGGTGACCATGGCGTGGCTGATGAAGGGGTCTCCGCCTTTCCAAAGGAAGTGACCGCGCAGATGGTATTGAATTTCATACACGGAGGCGCGGGCATTAATGTCCTTGCAAGGCATGCAGGCGCGGAGGTGGTCATAGTGGATATAGGCGTTGACCATGATTTCGGCGACAGGCCGGCCTCCCTTTCATTCAGCAGGGGCGGTACAGGCACCTTTGTCTCGCGCAAGGTAGTCTCCGGCACGGGGAACATGCGCAGGGGGCCTGCAATGACAAGACAGGAGGCTGAAAAGTGTATTGAGGTCGGGATAGAGCTTGCAGGCGAATATGCAAAGAAAGGCTGCCATATCTTCGGCACAGGGGATATGGGGATCGCCAATACAACTCCGTCCAGCGCCATAACAGCCGTGGTTACGGGCAGGCCTGTGGAGGAGATTACGGGCCGGGGCACGGGCATAGACGACAGGGCATGGAATAATAAGATACAGGTCATCAGGGACTCGATCGAGGCCAACAGGCCCGACCCTTCGGACCCGATTGATGTGCTCTCAAAGATCGGGGGCGCGGAGATCGGCGGAATAGCAGGCCTCATCGTGGGTGCAGCGGCAAACAAGGTGCCGGTTGTAATCGACGGATTTATATCAGGAGCCGGCGCCCTGATAGCATACCTGCTTGAACCCAAAACAGTAGACTACATGTTTGCAGCCCACATGTCGCAGGAGACCGGCCATAAATCCGTGCTGAAGAAGCTCGGGCTCAGGCCCATACTCGACCTCGACATGAGGCTCGGGGAAGGAACCGGCGCCGCCCTGTCCATGCTGCTTATAGAGGCCGGGCTCAGGATCTACAGGGAGATGGCCACGTTTGCCGAGGCTGAGGTAGCGGAGAGTCAGCA
This sequence comes from Nitrospirota bacterium, assembly GCA_015491705.1. Classification (GTDB taxonomy): domain Bacteria; phylum Nitrospirota; class Thermodesulfovibrionia; order UBA6902; family UBA6902; genus JAADFS01. Next base: position 8,824 of record WFVK01000408.1, read on the forward strand.
ATAAAAACCTGCCCCGGAATCGCAGATAGAGCTTTTCCTGCAGGCTCTCCCGCCCGCCGGCGATAATTTGATGCCACTGTAAGGTGAAGATGAAGCGGATATTACTGTCGTTTCAGTTTCTGACAATCATCCCAGTCAGGGACCTCGGTGAGATTCCTGAAGAGGAAGTGGGGAAGTCAACGGCGTTTTTCCCTTTGACCGGCCTCTTTGAAGGCGCGCTGCTGCTGGTACTGGCGCCGTTGTTTCTCAGGTTTTTCCCCAGCGAGCTGACAAACGGGCTCCTGGTACTCGTAATGGTGGTGATAAACGGCGGCCTGCACCTTGACGGGCTTGCGGATGCCTTTGATGCAATTGCATCAAGGGGCGGCCCGGAGAAAAAACGTGCGATCATGAAGGAAAGCACGGTCGGGGCCATCGGGGTCATTGCAATAGTCATGGCCCTGCTGCTGAAATACCTGCTGCTGAACGCCCTTTTCTTTGATTCGGGGATACAGGTCTATTACTCGACACTGCTGCTGCTGCCTGTGCTGTCCCGCTGGACAATGGTGCCTGCAATATATCATTGCCGGCCTGCGAAACAGGAGGGACTGGGGAAGATGTTCGCTGACCATACGGGCAGGAAAGAGGTGCTGACCGCGACCATCCTGGCCGTGGCGGTCTCATTCATGGCGCTGGGCATTATGTCGCAGTGGCAGGTGCTGACATTCCACCTGATGTTCCTCATGCCGGTGCTGTATATGTTTGCCTTTGCAGCAGTGTGGTTCTGCAATAAAAACTTCGGCGGCATGACGGGGGATACGCTCGGCGCGGTTCATGAGATCGCGGTATTGATAATTCTGGCGATAATGGTGATATGGTCACAAAGGTCTGCCTGATACGGCACGGAGAGACAGTGGATGCGGACCCCGCCCGGTACAAGGGGCATATTGACGTGCCGCTCTCCGCACGCGGCATGGAGCAGATGAAAAAGCTGGCGGATTATCTTGCCCGTAACGGTCGCGATAAGCTGAGTGCCGTTTACAGCTCCGGTCTCTGCAGGGCGGTAAAGAGCGCGGAGATCATCGCCGGGCCGCACGGGATCAGGCCTGTTGTGGTTGAGGGATTAAAGGAGCGCAACTTCGGCGCATGGGAAGGCATGACATTTGATGAGATAAGACAGGCGGAGCCGGACGCCTTTAAGGCATGGGCCGGGGACCCGCTGGGATTCAGTCCGCCCGGGGGTGAGAGCACGGCCGGTTTCAGCGAGAGGGTACTTGAGGCATTTAAGGCCATAGTCTCGGCACACGAGGGAGAGGGCATTGCGGTAGTGGCCCACGGGGGGGTAAACAGGGTGATACTCTGCAGCCTGCTCGGTGTTCCCCTTGAGAATATCTTCAGGATAGAGCAGGATTTTGCGGCATTGAATATTATCGAGATGTGGGACTATCCGGTGGTAAAACTGATAAACTTTAATGTTGCATCAAGCCGGCAGGAGAACCTGCCTTAAAACCTTTATAAAGCGATTGGATTTTGTAAATAAGTCTTTGTTGCAGGAATCAATTATGAGTGAAGTTCAAAAAATGTCGATATTCTGCGCAGAATTTTCTCTTAATGTATCGCAGATAAAGCTTTTCCGGCAGGCTCTCCTGCCGGCAGGCTTATATGTTTATACTCTATTTGCGGTTTGATTTTATGTCAAGGGCGATAATGATACAGGGAACAGGCTCGGGTGCGGGCAAGAGCGTGATCGCTGCGGGCCTGTGCAGGATATTCAGGGATATGGGTATCAGGGTTGCGCCCTTTAAGGCGCAGAACATGGCGCTGAATTCCTTTATCACCAGGGAGGGCGGAGAGATCGGGCGCGCCCAGGCGTTTCAGGCGGAGGCGGCCGGCATAGAGCCCTGCAATGACATGAACCCCGTGCTCCTTAAAGCGACCGGCGAGGCGGGCAGCCAGGTGATCCTGAACGGCAGGGTTTACGCAACAATGAAAGCCGGTGAATATTATGCAGTCAGGGACATGGTATGGAAGGAGATCACCGCTGCATATGACAGGCTTTCAAAACAATATGAGCTGATCGTAATTGAAGGCGCAGGCAGCCCTGCGGAGATCAATCTCCTGAACGAAGATGTAGTGAATATGCGGGTGGCCCGTTATGCGGATGCGCCCGTTATACTCGTGGGCGATATTGACAGGGGCGGTGTATTTGCGTCTTTTTACGGAACGGTGGGCCTGCTGAAGGACAGTTTCAGCGGCCTCAACGGCTGCCGTCCGGGAGGGGATGAGATGTCAGATGCGGATTATATAAAGGGATTTATCGTGAACAAGTTCCGCGGGGACATCAACATCCTGCGTCCGGGCCTGCGCATGATAGAGGACAGGACCGGAAGGCCGGTCATAGGGACACTCTATCACCAGGGGGACATAGGACTCGACGAAGAAGACGGCCTGTCCATCGAACACCTGAAACGGCTGAAACAGTTGAACCGGGGGGAACAGGGCCGCATGGTCAGGATAGTAATCCTCAGGCTTAAATATATCTCCAACTTTACGGACTTTGCGCCCTTCCTGTACGAGCCTGATGTCGAGCTTGTGTATTCGCTGCGGGAGGAGGATATCAAAGGCGCAGACCTCATAATCATACCGGGGTCGAAAAATACGGTCAGCGACCTGCTCTTCCTGAGGGAAATCGGCGCGGAGGACGCGGTCAGGTCGGCTGCTGAAAACGGCATCCCCGTTGCCGGGATATGCGGGGGGTACCAGATGCTCGGCAGGAAGATACTCGATCCGCACGGCGTGGAGAGCCCCCTGAAGGAAGTCAGGGGCATGGGCCTCCTTGATACTGTAACAACCCTTGACAGGACAAAGACCACGTGCCGGGTATCGGCCGTAGCCGGTTATTCAAGGCTCTTCAATACGGCCGTGGCCGGCTCGAAAACGGAGAGGCTCGAGGGGTACGAGATTCACATGGGGAACACGACAGGTGATACAGGGCTGTTCAGGATTTTCAGGGGCAGGTCGCGTCGCAGCCTTGCCGACGGCTCTGTAAAGGGCAGTGTATGGGGTACTTATATCCACGGGATATTTGATAATGACGGCTTCAGGACATCACTCATCAACTCACTGAGGGCCCGGAAGGGGCTTCAGCCGCGGGGATGCAGATTCAGTTACCGGTCGAAGAGGGAAGAGGCGATAAACAGGTGGGCCGATACCCTGAAAAACAGTGTTGATATATGCTTTATGTTAAGACAGGCGGGGCTGAAATGCTGTCTGAGAAAAGCAGGGAGAATCTGAAATGACGGATACCGCAGCGCTTGTACTGGCCTATATACTGGACCTGCTGATCGGTGACCCGCGGCGGATACCCCATCCGGTGAAGGGCATGGGATGGGCCATAAACAGGACCGGCAGGATTTTGAGGGAAAAGATAATAAACCGGCAGCACGCGGGCAAGGACTCCGCCGTCAGGGCGAAAAGCAAAAACCCCGTTTTCCTGGCCCGTGCCTTCTTTAAAAGGGCTGAGGACAGGCTGAGCCTGGAGGCAAGGGAAAAGCTGGCGGGTGTCATGCTGGTCGTCATAATAGCCGGCCTGACCTATTTCCTGTTTCACGTGATTGCCTCCGTCCTTCTTGAGGTGAAGCTGACACCCGTTACATCCTATGTGCTGTTTGCAGTCTTTGTATACCTCGTATCGACCACTGTTGCAACGCGCGACCTGCTCAGGTCCGGCACGGCGGTGATAAATGAGGCGGGCACGGGCAGTATTGAAAACGCCCGGCGGAAGCTCGCCATGATCGTGGGCAGGGATACGCATTCCCTGGACCGCAGGAGCATACTGAAGGCGGTGATAGAGACCGTGGCCGAAAATGCCTCGGACGGCATTGTTGCTCCGATGTTTTACTTTGCGCTGGGCGGCCTGCCCCTTGCAATGGCGTACAAGGCCGTCAACACCCTTGACTCCATGGTCGGCTACAGGAATGAAACTTACAAAAACTTCGGCTGGGCCGCGGCAAGGCTTGATGATGTCGCAAACTACATCCCCGCGAGGATTACCGGTTTCCTGATTGTCGCCTCGGCATTCATAATCTGTTTTTTCAGGGTTGTCGGAGGGGAGTTTTCGAGATGGTTCAGGAATACGGGGACGGCCTCGAAAATAAAACTCTCGGAACTGCCGGTAAACCTGAAACGGGGTTTTACGCAGTCGAATTTCAGGAGCGGCATTAATGCCTTCAAGATAATGTTCAGGGACGCGATGAAGCATTCAAGCCCCAACAGCGGAGTCCCCGAGGCGGCAATGGCCGGCGCCCTCGGTGTCCGGCTCGGCGGACCGGCGACCTACGGCGGGATTTTTGTGAACAGGCCGTACATAGGAGAGGAGCACCCGAGCCTGCTCAGGCAGGGTGCAGGCCGTGCGGGAGTGGATGATGAAACGGGTTATGTGCGCGCATGCGAAAAGGCCCTCCTGATTGTAAAGATCACCTCGGTACTGGGACTGTTCACTGCGCTGCTTATTATGTATCTGCTCTGAGCGGCTCTTTGCATGAACCTTGCGGCATAAAGGGCGGGAGAGCCTGCCGGAAAACCATGTTGGAGGTTCAGGGGTTAGAGGGTTCAGGGTTGAAGGGTTATGGGGTTCTGGGTTGTGAGGTTCGGGGGTTAAAGGGTTGAATTTCGGTTTCTTGTAATAGTTCAGCCCTGAGCAGAAGATATAGTTCCTTTCTTCATATGTCGGTCCGAAGGATGTAGAGGACCTTCCCCTCTTGAGAGGGGATTAAGGGGGTTACCTCCTCCCCTTAAGTTAAGGGGAGGTTGGGAGGGGTTACTTTAACACCATGGAAATGCACGGCGGTAATATCTAC
>WFVK01000409.1 GCA_015491705.1 Nitrospirota bacterium
ATTTTTCATCGCTGAGGGACCTCGTGAGGACAAAGGTCAAGTGCCTGATCCTGATAGGCGAGGCAGGGGAAAAGATTTTCAGTGCACTGGGCCGGGAGACCGAGACACACATGGCTGCAGGACTTGGGGAGGCTGTTGAGCTCTCGATGTCAAGGGCCTCTTCCGGCGACGTTGTCCTGCTGTCGCCCGGTTGTGCAAGCTTTGACATGTTTGAGGATTTTGCAGACAGGGGCAGGAAATTCAGGGAGGCTGTAAAGGGCATCATGAAATCAAATCCCCCCCTCACCCGGCGTGGGGAAGGGACCGCGGGGAGGGGGTCATGAATATTACAAACAGAGACACCCGGAACATTGTTGCATCGGTACTCATCCTCACGGGCATAGGCACAGTGATGGTCTACAGTTCCACCGCGCTGATGTCCATGAGACAGTATGGAAACAGCCTGCACTACCTGTGGAAACATATCTTTACCGTGATGGTCGGAATCGCCGCCATGGTCGCCCTGTCAAGGACCGACTACCGGCGGCTGAGGGCCGCGGTGTATGTGCTGCTGGCGGTTTCACTGATACTGCTGGCCCTGGTGTTTGTCCCTCACATCGGGGTCTCCGCCAACGGCGCGCGCAGGTGGCTCAGGCTGTGGCCCACCACCTTTCAGCCTTCCGAGCTTGTAAAGGTGGTAATGGTTATCTTTCTCGCGGACTACATGGACAGGAATATCCACAGGATGAGGGATTTCAAACACGGGATACTGGTCCCCGTGGGTGTCATGGTCATGTTCCAGGTGATTATCCTCCTCCAGCCGGATTTCGGGGCCGTGGTCAGCCTCGGCATACTTACCGTGGGGCTCCTGATACTCGGCGGTGCAAGGCTGAATCATATCGGCGCGCTCGTACTCTTTTCACTGCCGGCTGTCTATCTGATTATCTCCACTTCCGCATACCGGCTCAAAAGGCTCACATGTTTCACCGAGCCGTGGAAGGAGCCCTTCGGCTGCGGTTTTCAGCTCGTGCAGTCCTTCATTGCATTCGGCAACGGCAGGTTTTTCGGGGTGGGCCTCGGGGACAGCAGGCAGAAACTCTATTTCCTCCCCGAGGTTCACACGGATTTTATCTTCTCGCTGATCGGGGAAGAGCTGGGCCTTGCAGGCGCGCTTACGGTACTGGGCCTCTTTGTGTGGCTTTTCATGAAAGGCGTCCACGTGGCGCGGAGGACCGAAGAGCCGTTCAGCTATTTCCTGACACTCGGATTAACCATGATGATAGGGGTGCAGGCGATCATAAACTTTGCGGTGTCAACAGGGCTGATGCCGACAAAGGGCCTGCCGCTGCCCTTTATAAGCTACGGCGGATCCTCGCTCCTTGTAAACATGGCCGCGGTGGGAATATTGATAAATATATCATCGAAGAATGAAAAGATTCCGGCGGGCAGGGTATCATACGCTGATAATAACCTGTCCCTCCGTGTATCATATATGAAGAGGCGCAGATGAATATACTCATGGCCGGAGGAGGCACAGGAGGACATCTCTTCCCCGCGCTGGCAATCGCCCGGGAGCTTGAAAAGGAGATCCCCGGCACAAAGATCACCTTTGCCGGCACTGCGGCGGGCATCGAGTCCAGGATAGTGCCGAGGCAGGGGTATGATGTCAGGTTCATAAGGTCAGAGGGTCTGGTGGGCAGGAATCCCTGCAGGAAACTGCGGTCCCTTATGAAGATACCCCTGTCCCTGAAGGATTCCCGGAGGCTCCTGAAAGACACTGCCCCGGACCTGGTCCTCGGTGTCGGGGGATACAGTTCAGGTCCCGTGCTTCTGTGCGCCAAACTTATGGGCATCCCCACGATAATTCATGAACAGAACACCCTCCCGGGCCTTGCCAACAGGCTGCTGGGCAGGTTTGTGGACACAGTGGCGGTTACATACCATGACAGCATTAAATTTTTCCCCGGCGAAAAGACATACCTGACCGGCAACCCCGTAAGGGAGGAGATATTGCACGGTGACAGGGAGAGGGGCCGCCGGATATTCAACCTTGACAAAGACCTTTTTACCATATTCATATTCGGCGGAAGCTCCGGCGCGGCCAGCATCAACAGCGCCGCGGGAGAGGCCCTTGCATACCTTGAACCCTACAGGGACAGGATACAGTTTCTGCACCAGACAGGTGACAGGGACCTGGAGACCGTCAGGGACACCTACCGCAGGAGGGAATTCAGGGGCGCAGTCGTGCGCTTTGTATATGAAATGGCCGATGCCTATGCAGCGGCCGACCTGATTATTTCAAGGGCGGGTGCCACCACGCTGGCAGAGCTTACCGCATGCGGCAAGGCCTCCATTCTCGTGCCTTATCCGTATGCAGCAGGCAACCACCAGGAGGTCAATGCAAGAAAGCTCTGGGACATAGGCGCCGCGCAGATGATTCCTGACAGGGAACTCAACGGCAAGACGCTAGCGGATCTCATAAAGCACATGCTGCATGAGCCGGATGCCATAGGAGAGATGGAGCGTATCAGCAGGTCACTCGGCAGCCGTGAAGCGGCGAAAAAAGTCGTTGAACTCATGAAGGGGCTTTTAAAAAAAAAGAATAGAGGAGAAGCGGGATACACGGCATGTATAAACGGTTCGGAAGGGTTTATTTCGTAGGCATCGGCGGCGTGGGCATGAGCGGCATAGCCGAGGTGCTGAATAATCTCGGCTATGAAGTGGAGGGCTCCGACCTGAGAGAGTCCGAGACCACGAAGAGATTGAGGTCGCTGGGCATAAACATAAATATCGGACACCGTGCGGAAAACATAAAAAACACCGATGTGGTGGTCATATCTTCCGCGGTCTCCCCTGACAACCCCGAGGTGGAGGCCGCCAAGAGGCTGTCCATCCCCGTAATACCGAGGGCCGAGATGCTTGCAGAGCTTGCAAGGCTGAAATACGGCGTGCTCATTGCGGGGGCCCACGGCAAGACCACCACGACATCGTTAATCGCAAGCATCCTGGGGGAAGGCGGTCTCGACCCCACTGTCGTGATAGGCGGGAAATTGAAGGGAATCGGCAGCAATGCAAGGCTCGGCGGCGGTGAGTTTCTTGTAGCCGAGGCGGATGAGAGCGACGGTTCTTTCCTGAAACTCTCGCCGACCATTGCGGTTGTTACGAACGTGGACAGGGAACATATGGACTTTTTCGGCAGTATTGAAGAGATAAAGGAGGCGTTCCTTTCATTCATCAACAAGGTCCCGTTCTACGGCCTGTCCATACTGTGCGGGGACAACGGATACATAAGAGAGCTGATGCCGAAGGTTCAGAGGAGGTTTATCACATACGGCCTGTCCGGGGATGTGAACCTTGCCGCGAAGAATATCAGCAGCGGGGGAATGAGGTCGAGATTCGAGGCCGTCCTGGACGGCAGGTCACTCGGCATGTTCGAGGTTCCCCTTATCGGGATGCACAACGTGTGCAACTGTCTTGCCGCCATTGCCGTTGCCGGTGAACTGAACGTTGATATGGATGTCATAAGGAGGGCCCTTGAGAACTTCAGCGGTGTTCACAGGAGGTTTGAACTCAAGGGCACTGTATCGGGAATCAGTGTAATAGATGATTATGCGCATCATCCAGCAGAGATCACCGCGACATTGAGGGCGGTGAGGGAGGCGGTGACCGGGGGCGGAGGCAACGGCCGGCTGTTTGCACTGTTTCAGCCTCACAGGTATACGAGGACGAGGGACCTTCTCCACGAGTTCATCGACGCCTTTGCCGACGCCGACAGGGTGGTCCTGATGGATATATACCCCGCCGGCGAAAAACCCCTGCCCGGCGTCAACTCCGAACTGCTTTTCGACGGCATAAGAAACACGGGCAAGGCGATTGACTACATCAGGAACACCGACGAGATAGCCGGTTTCCTGAAGGCGGAGATGAGGCAGGGTGATACGCTGCTGACCCTCGGGGCCGGCAACGTGTGGAAGATAGGAGAGGAGTTTCTCAGGGTCATGGGAGAGGATATTAATTGACGGCGAGGGATGTAAAAGAGATATTCGACAGGGGGCTTTTCAGGGGCGAGATAAGGTTTGAAGAGCCCATGTCGGCACATACGTCACTGAAGACGGGCGGGCCGGTTGAGATCATGGTATTTCCCGAAGACCCCCTTTCACTGAAGAATGTACTGGCTGCCTGTGAGAGGGAGGACATCCCCATGTTCGTCCTTGGAGCGGGTACCAACCTCCTTGCCGGGGACGCGGGGACCGGCGGGGTTGCAGTATCGCTCAGGGAGTTCAGGAGCATCGAGCCCACAAGGGACGAGGGTGTCCTGTTCGTGGGCGCGGGGACGCCGCTTGCAATGCTCACAGGTTTTGCGCAGAGAAACGGGTATGCCGGCCTTGAGGCCCTTGCAGGCATCCCCGGCTCCGCCGGAGGCGCTGTCTGTATGAATGCGGGTTCATTCGGCACCGAGATGAAGGATGTTGTAGTCTCTGTTTCCGTGATGAACAGGCACGGCGATATAGAGATGCTGGAGAGGGACAGGATAGGTTTTTCATACAGGGCATCAGGCCTCCCCGAAGGCTCGGTGGTTATAGGTGTGACCGTCGCCCTCCGGAAAGACGACCCTGATGCAGTAGGGCGGAGGACAAGGGAGTTCCTGGAGAAAAAGAGGAAGACCCAGCCCCTCGGCGAGTCTTCCGCCGGTTGTGTATTCAGGAATCCCGAAGGAGACTCGGCCGGCAGGTTGATAGACTGTCTCTTATACACATCTCCG